>NZ_JZWY01000079.1:0-26931 GCF_000966955.1 Streptomyces sp. NRRL S-495 | reverse complement strand
CAGCAGCAGCGGGTCGCCATCGGCTCGGTGCTCACCGTCCACCCGAAGGTGCTGGTCCTGGACGAGCCGACCTCCGCGCTCGACCCGGGCGCCGCCGAGGAGGTGCTGGCGGTGCTCCAGCGACTGGTGCACGACCTCGGCACCACCGTGCTGATGGCCGAGCACCGGCTGGAGCGCGTGGTCCAGTACGCCGACCAGGTCCTGCTGCTGACCCCCGGCGCGCCGCCCGTCCTGGGCGAGCCCGCCGGAATCATGGCCCACTCACCGGTCCACCCGCCGGTGGTCGGCCTCGGCCGGCTGGCCGGCTGGCACCCGCTGCCGCTCACCGTCCGCGACGCCCGCCGCCGGGCGGCCGGCCTGCGCGACCGGCTGGACGGCCACCGGCCGCCCGCCGCCCCGGCCGCCTCCGCCACCGGCACCCCGCTGGCCACCGCCTCCCGCCTGGTGGTCCGACGCGGCCCGGTCCCGGCCCTGCGCGGCGTCGACCTCACCCTGCACGCCGGGACGATCACCGCCCTGATGGGCCGCAACGGCGCCGGCAAGTCCACCCTGCTCGGCGCCCTGGTCGGCCTGCACGCGCCGGCCTCCGGCTCGGTCGCCGTCGGCGGCCGCACCCCGCACCGCACCCGGCCCGCCGAACTCGTCCGCCAGGTCGGCCTCGTCCCGCAGGACCCGCGCGACCTGCTGTACGGCGAGAGCGTCACCGCCGAGTGCGCCTCCGCCGACCACGACGCGGGCGCCGAACCCGGCACCTGCCGCGCCCTGGTGGAGCGGCTGCTGCCCGGCCTGCCGGACGCCGTCCACCCGCGCGACCTCTCCGAGGGCCAGCGGCTCACCCTCGCCCTGGCGGTGGTGCTGACCGCCCGCCCGCCGCTGATCCTGCTCGACGAGCCCACCCGGGGCCTCGACTACGCGGCCAAGGCCCGGCTGGTCGAGATCCTGCGCGGCCTCGCCGCCGAGGGCCACGGCGTCCTGCTCGCCACCCACGACGTCGAGCTGGCCGCCGAACTCTCCGACCGCACGGCCGTGCTGGCCGACGGCGAGATCGTCGCGGACGGCCCGACCCCCGAGGTGGTGCTCGGCTCGCCGGCCTTCGCCCCGCAGGTCGCCAAGATCCTCGCCCCGGGCCCCTGGCTCACCGTCCGCCAGGTCGCCGAGGCCCTCGACCGGATCGGGCCCGACGCATGACCCCGCCGACCCCGCTCGCCCGCCCGGTCCCGCTCGGCCGCCGCTCGGTCCTCGCCCTGGCCCTGACCTCCCTGGTCGGCGCGGCCGGCTTCGGCTGGCCGCTGCTCGCCTCCACCCGGTCCGCCCTGGTCGGCCACTCCGCCGACGCCCCCTGGCTGTTCGCCCTGCTGCTCCCGCTGCTCCTCGCCGTCGTCGTCGCCCAGATCTCCGAGGGCCGCACGGCGGGCGGCGGGGCCCCCGGGCTGGACGCCAAGTCCGTCGCGCTCCTCGGCGTCCTCGCGGCCGCCGGCGCCGCCCTGCGCCCCCTCGGCGCGGGCACGGCCGGACTGGAGCCGATGTTCTTCCTGATGGTGCTGTCCGGCCGGGTGCTCGGACCGGGCTTCGGCTTCGTCCTCGGCGCACTGTCGATGTTCGCCTCCGCGCTGCTCACCGGCGGTGTCGGGCCCTGGCTGCCGTTCCAGATGCTCGCCATGGGCTGGGTGAGCCTCGGCGCCGGCCTCCTCCCCGGCCCGGCCCGGCTGCGCGGCCGCCGCGAACTCGCCCTGCTCGCCGCCTACGGAGCCGTCGCCTCGCTGCTCTACGGCGTGATCATGAACCTCCAGGGCTGGCCCTACATCGCCGGCCTCGCGAGCTCGATCTCCTTCGTCCCCGGCGACCCGGTGTCCGAGAACCTGGTGCGCTTCGCCGTCTACTGCCTGACCACCTCGCTCGGCTGGGACCTCCCCCGCGCCGCCCTCACCGTGGTCCTCTGCCTCACCCTCGGCACCCCGGTCCTGCGCGCCCTGCGCCGCGCCACCCGCCGCGCCGCCTTCGCCGCCCCGATCGCCTTCCGGCCCCCGCCGGGCGGTTGACCGTGCGGCACGGGCCTGCCCCGCGCCCGCGACACCACCGTCACCGGCAGCCGGTGCACAGCTCCCCCGCGCCGCCGACGGGACGGCCGCACATGCCGTCCCGTCCCGCGCACTCATGACGCCTGGGTCGCGGCACCGTCACCGGCTTCACCGCGGTGCCACGGCCCGACGGAACGGGCGGCACCTTCGTCAACCGCCCGCCGAGGATCGCCGCAACGCTGTGGGTCACCTTCCCCGGAAGCGGCGCGGCCAGGATGCCCATCAGCACGTCCGCCGACCATCCGCCCGCCAACAGGCCCTCCACCCGCGCGGCCTGGTCCGCCAGCGGTTTGCCGGCCAGTGCCAACGCCGGCTCCCGGGAACCGAGTTCGATCAGCAGCCCCATCCCCTCCGTCATCCGGGGCACTGTCGCCACCGGATGGACGGAAGGTTCCTTCCGCCTCACCGTCCTTACCCTCAAGGAGGGGCTTCCCGCCTTCCCGGCGCCGGACGGCCCGGCGGCCGGTGTCACGGGAACCGGTGGCAATGCGTGAACCGCCTTGTCCGCCAAGGGCACTTCATGCACGGAGACCACCGTCCTGACCCGCCCCGTCACGGGGTCGCGCACGGTCCGCCGCACGTAGTGCCCGGCCGTCTCCAGCTCCCGCAACGCCCGGGCGACCGTCGCTCGCCCCTCGACGCTCTTCGCGGCCAGCGTCCGAACATCCTCCCGAGCCCCGTTCGGCAGACTGAGGAGGTAGCCGAGCAACCCGCGCGCCGCCCAACTGAGCGAGTGCTTCCGCACGACATGCCCGTTGTCGAGGATCGTGTACCCGGGCGCGTGCTTGGGGATACGATTGATCTGCATCGTGGAGCCTTACTTCTCCTGGTGCCGTTCCCCGGGGTGTTGGCGCACCGCCGGGGCTTTCCTTTGCTGAACGCAATGATCACGCTAGTCCAGCGAACAGCCTCGGAAACCTCATCCGCATCACTCGATCGGGCGGCGCACGCGCACCCGCCCCGGCGCACTCACGCCCTCAACAATGCGCCCTCGCATCATGAACCGCCGGACGACAGACAGAACCACCACCCGCCGCCCGGCGTGGAACCCAGGCCGACCATTGGATCCGCCCTGCCTGACTGTCTCTTGCACTCATGCCACTTGGCGTCCGAGCAAAGCTGAGATCGCCCGCTCGTGCACGAGGCCGACCCGACTCAGACGAGCGACCGGCGTTGAACAGTCGACGATGGTGAGGTGGTCGGCGGCCGGGCAGACTCCACTGTCCAGAATCACCGCCGCTTTGACGCCGGTGCAGTCGGATCTTCACCCTCGAGGTGATCTCGACCGCACGGGCGAGGCCGCCGCAGCCGACGACGTCGAGTCGGGGAATGAAGGTCTTCCCCGGCGGCTGGTTGCCCAACCTACGGTCCCAGATCGAGGAATGCGCCGCCGTCGTCGGTACAGCATCACCCTGGAGCAGGAGCGCAGGACTGGCACCCCGGAGCGACTGGCAAGGCCAGGTTCCGGGGCCGGCCGCGCGCTGACGCATGGTAGGTCAGTGCGCGATGGCATCGATCAGGTCCCGGGCGCCGTCGCGGAGCAAGGTGGCGGCCACCCCCATGCCGAGGGCCTCCGGGCTGAGCCGGCCGGCTGATTGCCGGGCCGCCAGCACGGTGGCGCCGTCCGGGGAGAAGACCATCGCGCGAAGGCCCAGGTGCCCGTCCTCGAAAGACCGGGCGAACCCGGCGATCGGACTGTTGCAGTGCCCGCGCAGGACGTTCAGCAGGGCCCGCTCGGCGGTGATCTCCCGCGCCGTCGCGCGGTCACCGAGCGGGGCGAGAATGTCGATCAGGTCGGCGTCATCCTCGCGGCACTGCAAGCCGAGCACGGCGGCTCCCAACGGCGGGCACATCTGCTCGACGGTCAGGACCTCGCTGATCCGATGCTGTTCACCGATGCGCTCCAGTCCGGAGGCGGCCAGCACCAGCGCATCGACCTCCCCGGCGTCCAAGGCGGCCAGCCGCAGGTTCGCCGTTCCTCGGATCGGCACCAGGTCCAGGTGGGGGGTGGCTGCGGGTGAGCTGGGCGACACGCCGAACCGCCGAGGTGGCAACCCGGGTGCCGGGCGGCAGCTGGTCGAGGGTGAGGCCGCCCGGGTGGATCAGGGCATCTCGGATGTCCGCCCGCTTGGGGTGAGCCGCGAAGACGGTGCCCGGGGTGACCAGCGGGTCGCCCGCCACGTCCTTCATGCAGTGGACCGCGAGGTCGCACGCCCCGCTCAGCAGGGCTTCCTCGATGTCGCCGGTGAAGGCGCCCTTGTCGTGCAGTTCGGCCTGTTCGCCCGGCTCGCGGTCCCCGGCCACGACGAACGGCACCAGCTCGGTGACCACGTCGGGATGGAGGGCGGCCAGGTCGGCCCGGACGCCTGCGACCTGGGCGAGCGACATGACCGAGGCGCGGGCACCGATACGGATCGTGCGGCGGGTGGACGGCATTCGATCTCTCCAATCACGACTCCGACAAACCGTCGGAAAAAGGTAGGCCCGTGTTCGAGTAACATGCGGTCAACATCTCTTCAGATGCCGGGAGTTCGGGAATGCGGACGCTGATTGTCGGATCGCGGGCCAGTCACCTCGCGCGAGCGCAGGTAAAGGAGTTCCTGGCGCCACTGCGGGACCGCTTCCCCGGCGTCGAGTTCCGCCACCAGGTGATCCTTGAAGGCGGTGACCGGGACCGGAAGACGGCCCTGTCGCAGGTGTCGGCCCGCTCGGGCGGCTCCGCGTTCTCCACCGAGCAGGAAGCCGCCCTGGTGCGGGGCGAGGTGGACGTGATCGTCCACTCGCTGAAGGACCTGCCGACCAGCAACCCGCCCGGCCTGGTGCTGCTGCCCCCGCCCGGCCGCGAGGACATGCGGGACGCGCTGTGCGGCTCCACGCTGGCCGCCCTGCCTCAGGGCGGGCGGGTCGGCACCTCCGCTGCCCGCCGGATCGCCCAGCTGCTGCACGTCCGCCCGGACCTGGCGTTCGTGCCGATCCGCGGCAACGTTCCGCCCCGGCTGAACAAGCTCAGGACGATGAACCTGGACGGCGTCGTCCTGGCGGCCGCCGGGCTGGTGCGACTCGGCCTGGACGACGCGATCGGCGAGCTGCTGCCTCTCGACCAGTTCCCGCCGAGCCCCGGCCAGGGGGCGCTCGGGATCCAGATCCGCGAGGACAACGAGCTGGCCCGCGAGATCCTGGCCGGCACCGGCGACCCGGTGGTGGACGCGGAGGTGCGGGCCGAGCGGGCGATGCTCGGCGAACTGCACGGCGGGTGCTCGGTCCCGGTCGGCGCCTACGCGAAGGCCACCGGCGACATGCTGTCGCTGCACGCGCAGGTCACCGCCCTGAACGGGACCAAGCAGGTCGAGGCCCGCCTCTCCGGCCCCGTCTCGGAGCCGGAGAAGCTGGGTATCCAGGTGGCCGGCCTTCTCCTGGACCAAGGCGCCGAGGCGATCCTGTCGGAGATCCGCCCAGCCGCTTAGCCGGTCAGCAGCCGGGCGAGGTCGGCAGCGGCATAGGTGATGATCCGCTCCGCCCCGGAGCGCTTGAGCATCGTGAACAGCTCCAGCAGCGGGCGGAAGTCCCGCCGCCCGCTGCGCGGATCGAGCGGAGCGAGCCGCGTGTACTCGCCGGAGACGGAGAACGGCATCAGCGGCGCCGACGTCTTCTGCTTGAGGGTGGCGAGCACGTCCACCGAGAGCATCCCCGGCTCCAGCAGCAGCATGTCCGCCCCCTCGCCGACGAAGGCCAAGCCGGTGTCCACCGCGGTCTCCGGCCGGCGCGGACTGATCTGGAACGGCCGGTGGGCACCGGAGGCAGGGGTTGCCCGCATGGTGGCTCGGTAGCCCTCGTAGAGGGCGGAGTCGAAGATCAGGTGCGGCATGGTCGCCACATCGCGGTGGCCGTGTTCGTCCAGGGTCCGGCGCACGGAGGCGGTGGTGCCCCGGATCATCGCGGCCGGTCCCACGATGTCGGCGCCGGCCTCGGCCTGGATGACGGCCTGGGCGGCGATCATCGCCGCCGTACGGTCCAGGTCGATCCGGCCAGCGCTGGTCAGGTGGCACTCGCCGGTGTCGGTGTGGCCGCACAAGCAGTTCTCGGTCATCACCGCGATGCCAGGTTCGGCGTCCTTGGCGGCGTGGATTGCCCGCACCATCAGGCTGTCCGATGCCACGGCGCCGGACGCCTCGGCGTCGCGGTGCAGGCTGTTGGCGAACACCTTCACTGAGCGGATGCCCCGGGCGGCGAGGTCGCGCACCGTCTGCGGGATCTCGGCCACCGTGACGGTCGGCATCGGCCGGTCGCCGTCCTCGCTGTCCTCGCGCACGAGCAGGACCATCGACAGGTCGGCCGCCGTCAGCGACGGGCCCTCCAGGAAGCTGCGGACGGCGGCCCGGCCGTGAAGCCGGGCGGTGTCCGTGATCGCCGTGCCGTGCTGGGTGGTGGTCATGTCGTCCTCTCGATCGTGGCTGCGGGCGCGGGAAGCGGCCAGGGCGGGCGGGTGCATTGGTGGGAGGCGCCGACCCGACAGGCGGCGGATCACCGTGCGGACCGCCCGACCGGGGGGGGTGGACGAGGAGCTGGCGGCGGGTTAGCGGCTACTCGGGCAGGGCGACCTCGGCCCAGACCTTCTTGCCCCGTGCGGTGCGCTCGGCTCCGTGGGCGAGGGCCAGGCACTCGACCAGGAACATGCCCCGGCCGGCCTCCGCGTCCGGGCCCGAGGCCTGCTGGCAGGGCAGGGCCTGCGAGCCGTCGTGGACCTCGATGATCAGGCGCCGCAGGTCGAGGTTGGCGTGCACCCCGACGGTGACCGTCGCTCCGGTGGTGTGCCGCACCGCGTTGGTGACGAGTTCCGAGATCACGGTATCCAGGGCCAGGCGGCTGTCGTTGTCCGTGCGGACCCCCCACCGTTTGATCAGCCGGCCGAGCCGCCGGCGACTGATGGGGACGGAGACGGGGTCACGGGCCAGGAAGAAGCTGCTGCTGCACACGCGCATGTCGAAA
Source organism: Streptomyces sp. NRRL S-495 (assembly GCF_000966955.1). Classification (NCBI taxonomy): domain Bacteria; kingdom Bacillati; phylum Actinomycetota; class Actinomycetes; order Kitasatosporales; family Streptomycetaceae; genus Streptomyces; species Streptomyces sp. NRRL S-495. Next base: position 19,867 of record NZ_JZWY01000079.1, on the reverse strand, counting down.
GAACCCTTCGGGGCGTCAGGCCGGAGCTGGGGAGCTTGGTGGTGCCATGTGGAGGGAAGGAACTGATCTCGCCCACTCTCCGCTTGGCTGGTACACAGTCAACTACTGCCGGTAGTGGCGCCGGTGGTGCCAGCCGGGGGTGCATTTCTCCCACGGGGGGCCGCTTTGGGGGGCCAGGATCGGGCACCAGTCAGTCAGAGGCTTGGGGGATGGGCATGATGGCACCAGACGGCATCGGCGCCGTGCTGAGGCGGATCCGGGAGATGGCCGAACTCACCCGCGACGAGCAGGCCCTGCTCTTACAGGACGCTCAAGGCGGCACGTGGTTCGACCCGGAGAACCTGAAGCGCTGGGAGACCGAGCGGCGTCTGCCCACCCCGAGGTGGCACCAGCTGCTGGCCGACGGGTACGGGCTCTCGGTGGAGGAGGTCGCCCGAGCAGTGGCTACCTCGCGGCGCTGGCGCAGGCTCCACCAGCAGCCGGTCGAAGACGAAGGAGAGGAGGGTACGGCGGTGAATCGACGACAGTTTCTCGGCGCGGCGGCACTGGCGACAGGGGTCGCCGCGCTGCCAGGCATCGCGAAGGCGCGAGAGGGGATCGACGTCGGCCTGTCCGGCTCCGACGTCGGCGACCTCGCGTACCTGGACGGGGCGTTCGAACGCCACCGCGGCGGCTACCACGGTCGGGCACCGGGGGTCGTGCTGACGCAGATGCGCCGGGACCTCGATCTCCTGCAAGACGTCCTTGGCCGCCCGCACCCCGCCGGCACCCGTACCGACCTGGCCCGCACCGCCGCCGGGATCACCGGACTGGTCGCGATCATCCAGCACGACCGCGGTGACCAGCGCGACTCCCACGGCTGGTTCGCCACCGCCGAGAAGGCTGCGCGCGAATCCGGCGACCGGCACATGCTGGCCTGGGTCCTGGCCCGGCACGCGATGGTTCCGCTGAACTACGGCGCCCCGAACGCCGCCGCGAACCTGGCCATCAGCGCCCGCCGCGAGGCAGGCCGAACCCCCACGGCCGCCGCAGCCCTGGCCGCCGCCGTCACCGCGCGCGCCTTGGCCTCCATCGGTGACCACCGAGGGGCCCTTCGCGCGGTAGCCGACGCCCGCAACATCGCCGATCACCTCAACACCGCGCAGGCCGCCGACACCTGGTTCGGCTACCCGCTTCAGAAGCACCACGTCCACCTGTCCCAGGCGTTCACGCTGATGGGCCGCACCCGCGAGGCGAACGCCGAACAGCAGGCAGCCCTTGCCCTCACCAGGTCGCCGTCCATCATGACCCGAGCCCTGCTGACCATGGACGCGGCGACCTGCCTGAGCATGGACGGCGACCCGGCCGCCGCCGCGGACATGGCCGTCGGGGTCTGGAAGCAGCTGCCAGCGGCGTACCACGACGGGCTGATCCGGTCTCGCGCCGAGGCCCTGCACCGCACCCTCGCCGGATCGGCTCACACACGGCTCGGCGAGGCCCTGACTGGTTGATGCGGCTCGGCCGCAGCGGGGGCGGGGTCCGAAATTCACCTTCCACCAGTAACTGCCGAGCCGCCGTCAGGCCCCGGGCTCCGCTTCCATGGGCAGCTGAGCCGACTGGTCGAGGCCCGGGATTCGACCAGCCGCAGACTGGTCGAACAGCTGAAGGTCGAGGATGGCGCGGCGAATTGCTCGGGCCCTGCCGCTCGAACAGACATCGCACAGCGGCTCCGGATCGTCGCGTGACGGGGCCGGGCGGCTACTGTCGCCGCCCATGAGCGACTCCCAACCCCAAGAGGTCGTGGCCCAGCCCCGCACCGCTGCCGGCGTGCTCTTCTTCGACGAGGACAACCGCGTCCTCCTCGTGAAGCCGACCTACAAGCCCGGCTGGGAGATTCCCGGCGGCTACCTCCACGCCGGCGAGACCCCGAGCGAGGGCGCGGCCCGGGAGGTCAAGGAGGAGCTCGGCATCACTGCGCCGATCGGCCGCCTGCTCGTCGCGGACTGGGCACCTCATCCCACCGAGGGCGACAAGCTCCTCTTCGTCTTCGACGGCGGCATCCTCGCAACCGATGAACTCGACAACATCGCGGTCGACCAGGTCGAGATCGGCGAGCACGCCTTCCACTCCACGGACAAGCTCGACGAACTCCTCATCCCGCGTCTTGCCCGCCGCATCCGCGCCGCCTGCGTCGCCAGGACGCAGTCCGCGACCACCTACCTGGAGCACGGCGCGATCCGCCCCTGAATCCACGACGGCGCGCCCCTGACGCCGTTGCGTTGGGGGCGCGCCGTTCCGCGAACTGCCGGCCTCAGCCCTTCGGGCCGGCCGACTGCACCACGTCGAAGGACCACAGTGTCGAGCCGCTGGCGGCGGGCCGCTGCGGCGCCTCGCCGTCCTTGGCCGCCGGCCGGTGCGCGGCCTGCATCGGGCCCGCGAGCCAGGCCTGGAAGGACTCCTCGTCCCGCCAGCGGGTGTAGACCAGGTACTGGTCGGTGCCCTCGACCGGGCGGAGCAGCTCGAAGTACTCGAAGCCGTCCGAGTTCTCCACCGCACCGGCCCGGGCACCGAAGCGCTGCTCCAGCACCTCCCGCTGCTCGGCCGGAACGGTCAGCACATTGATCTTGACGACGGACACGCCGTACCTCCTCAGGGTTGTTCCGGGAGGCAGTCTGCTACACCTCACACCGTCCACGGCGGGGCGACCCGGTCGCCGGTGTCCAGGTTGACGGCCATGGACGGCGCCGGGGAGGCGACGACGGCGGTGAAGCCGTCCTCGGAGCGCATCAGGCGGGGGAGGTCGGCGGGCAGGACGAGGGTGTCCCCGGCGGCGAGGGCGAGCTCCTCGCCGTCCAGGTCGACGACGGCGGTGCCGGTGAGGAAGGTCCACACCTGCTCGGTGTCCATGGCGTGACGCGGGCCGGAGCGGGCCGCCTGCATCTCGACCCGCCACATCGCGAGGCCGGTGCCGCCCTGGGTGGGCGAGGCGTAGGTGGTCAGAACGGCGTTGGGGGTCTCGGTACGGCGGGCGTCGGTGCTGCGGATGACGGACAAGAGCGGGTGTCTCCCTTATAATGGACAATCAAGTTGTCTATATGGTCAATGAGGTTGTCGATCGTGTCAAGGGATTCCGAGGAAGGTGCGACGCCGGGCTACGAGCTGCCGGTGCGGCTGCTGTTCGCGTTCCGGCTGATCATCGACGAGCTGCACGAGCGGATCGCCCGCGAGGGGCACCCCGACCTCCGCCCGACGCACGGATTCGTGTTCCAGGCGATCGGGCCGCACGGCACCACCGCCGTCGAGCTCGGGAAGCGCCTCGGGGTGTCCAAGCAGGCGGCCGGGAAGACCGTCGAGCAGTTGGAACGGCTCGGCTACGTCGAGCGCGGCAGCGACCCGGCGGACGCCCGCCGCAAGGTGGTCCGGCTGACGGAGCGCGGGGTGGACTGCCTGGTCCGGTCGGCCCGGATCTTCGAGGAGCTGCGCGCGGAGTGGGTCGTGCAGCTGGGCGGCGAGGAGCGGCTGCGGGGCCTGGAGGACGCACTGCGGACGCTCGCGCCCGGGGACCCGTTCCGGCTGGACACCCCGAGGTGGTTCGGGGGCCCGTGACGCGGGCGTCAGCAGGAACAGCTGCCGGAAGGGACGACTGCCGGAAGGAACGGCCGTCAGAAGGAGCGGCCCTCACCGCGGTACGGGGGCTCGTCCACGACGCGGTCGGGCCGGTCCCGTTCGTCGGCGCACAGCGTGGAGGCCAGCCGGGTGAGCAGTTCGGCCAGGTCGTCGAACTGCTTCTCGTCCCAGTCGCCGAGGAGTTCGGCGAGCTGCGCCCGCCGGGCCGCGACCAGTTGGACGGCCGCCGCCTCGCCCGGCTCGGTGAGCCGCAGCGGGAGCCCGCCGGTCCGGGCCGCCAGCCCCCGGCCCTCGACCTCGCGCACCGCCTCCTCCACCACCGAGAAGGGCACGATCCGGCGCTCCGCCAGTTCGGCCGGCTCCACCGAGCCGTGGTGGTACATCTGGAGCAGCAGCCAGCTGGAGGCCGGCTTGAGGTCGAGACCCGCCGTGGCGGTGATCCGTTTGAACAGGTCGCGCCGCGCCTCCCGGGTGCCGAGGACGGACAGCGCCCGGCTGATCTCGTCCAGCGAGGAGCGCTCGACCGGGTTGAGGCCGATGGACTCGGAGAGGTCGGGGGCGGTCACGGTGGTGCGCAGCTTCTGCTCCCGCAGGAACAGCGAGAGCACGAAGGCGACCACCGCCACCGGCACCGCGTAGAGGAAGACCCGGGTGATCGACTCGGCGTAGGCGTGGTAGACCGCTTCCTGGGTCGCGGCGGGCAGTTGGGCGACGACGCGCGGGTCGGAGGTGATCGCCCCGGGGCCGAAACCGGGCGGCAGCGGGACGCCGGCCAGGGCGTCACCGAGCCGGTCGTTGAGCCCTGAGGCGAAGACCGTGCCGAAGACGGAGACCCCGAAGGAGGCCCCGATGGAGCGGAAGAAGGTGGCGCCGGCGGTGGCGACACCGAGGTCCTGGTAGCCGACGGAGTTCTGCACGATCAGCACCAGTACCTGCATCACCAGGCCGAGGCCGAGCCCGAAGACCAGGAAGTAGCAGCTCATCTCGAAGGTGCTGCTGTGCTCGTCGAGCAGGGAGAGCAGCAGCAGGCCGACGACCGTGATGGCGGTGCCGGCGATCGGGAAGACCCGGTAGTGGCCGGTCCTGGCCACGATCTGGCCGGAGCCGATCGAGGTGACCAGCATGCCGATCACCATCGGCAGCATGTGGATGCCGGACATCGTCGGCGAGACCTTCATGACCACCTGGAGGAAGGTCGGCAGATAGGTGAGCGCGCCGAACATCGCGAAGCCGACCACGAAGGAGATGACGGCCACCAGGCTGAAGGTCCGGGAGCGGAACAGCCGCAGCGGCAGGACGGGTTCCTCCGCGGTGCGCTCCACCTGGACGAAGGCGACCAGCAGGACCAGGCCGAGCACTCCCAGGCCGATGATCTGCCAGGAACTCCACCCCCAGGTCGTCCCGCCGAGCGAGGTCATCAGCACCAGGCAGGTGGCCACCGAGGCGATCAGCACGGTGCCGAGGTAGTCGATCCGGTGCCGGCGCCGGACCTCCGTCCCGTGCAGCACCGCGGCGATCACCACCAGGGCGACCACACCGATCGGCAGGTTGATGTAGAACACCCAGCGCCAGCTGAGGTTGTCGACGAACAGGCCGCCGAGCAGCGGGCCGAGCACGCTGGTGACACCGAAGACGGCGCCGAAGACGCCCTGGTACTTCCCCCGGTCCCGGGGCGGCACGAGGTCCCCGACGATGGCCTGCGAGAGCACGATCAGGCCGCCGCCGCCCAGGCCCTGGACGGCGCGGAAGGCGATCAGCTCACCCATGTTCTGGGCGATGCCGCACAGCACCGAGCCCAGCAGGAAGATCACGATGGAGGCCTGGAAGAAGACCTTCCGGCCGTACATGTCGCCGAGTTTGCCCCACAGCGGGGTGGCCGCGGTCGAGGCGAGCATGTAGGCGGTGACCACCCAGGACAGGTGCTCCAGGCCGCCGAGGTCGCTGACGATGGTGGGCAGCGCCGTGGACACGATGGTCTGGTCGAGCGCCGCGAGCAGCATCGCCAGCAGCAGCGCCCCGATCGGCACCCACAGACTGCCCGCGGTGACCGGAGGCTGGGCGGCAACTCCCGTCGGCCCCGGCCCCGGCCCCGGCCTCCGTATCCCTCACAGGTCGGCAGATGATCACTCCAGGCCACCATGCTGTCAGAAATGCACCGTTTTGCTCCGTTCAGTTGAGCCGAACGTAATCACAGCCATCTGCCGGACCTTCACATCCGCACACCCACCGTTCACCGATGACCAACCCCCACCAACCGGCACAAGGCCCCCACACCGGGCCGGACGCCCCTGTCCCCCCTCAGGGACGTCCTGCATAATCAGGCCCGTCCATCGCCTGAACACGAGTCCGACCGACCACGCGTCCGGGACCGCGAACGACCGAGAACGACCGAGAACCGAGGAGGGCCGGCCGATGCCGGACCAGCACTGCCCGACGTGCGGCTCCGCACGATCCACCGGGTGCGGCTGCCTCCCGCCGGACCACGGCCTCGACGACACCGCCGTCCTGCCGCACCTGGAGGGCCCGCCGCTGGTCCGCCCGTACGTGCCGCAGGCCGTCGGCCAGGTGGCGGACCCGGTCTTCCCGGCGACCCTCGAAGCTCCCCCGGCACCGGGGCCGCCGACGGCCGACCCGTTCGGCACCACCGTGCTGCCCCCGGTCGCTCCGCCGCCGGTCACTCCCCCCTTGGGGCCGGACGCCGACGCCTACGCGACCACCGTGCTGCCCCCGGTCGCCACCGCCCCGCACTTCCCCCCGCCTCCGGCCGGGGCCCGGCCCGGAGGAGCGTACGACGCCCCCGCCGAGGACGAGCTGGGCGTCTTCCCGGTCGCCCCCGACGCCGCGGCACCCACCGGCGGCCGGGCCGCACGGCGCGCCGCCGAGCAGGAGAACGGCGGCGGGCCCGGACGCCGCAAGGGGCTGCTGATCGCGGCCGGCGCCGGTCTGCTGGCGCTCACCGTCGGCCTGGCCTACGCGGTCACTCCCTCCGCCGACCCGGACGACCGGGCCGCGCCCCCGCCCAGTACGACGATCGCCCCCGCCCCGGTGGCCCCGACCACCCCGGCCGCGCCGAGCCCGAGCGCGCCACCGCCCACCAGTGACACCCCGACACCCACGCCGAGCCGGACGAGCACCAAGCCCTCGCCGACCCGGTCGACCGCGAGCACCCCGCCCCCGGCCGCCCCGAGCACCACCGTGGCCGCCGCCCCGCCGGCCCCGGCTCCGGCCCCGACCGGCGCCCCGGCCACCCAGCCACCGGCGCCGACGAGCCCCGCCCCGACCCCCTCGGCGACCCCGACCCCGACGGCCACGGCGAGCCCCAGCACCACGCCCGCACCGACACCGACGCCGACCCCCACGATCCGGGTGCTGCAGTACGGCATGCAGGGCACCGACGTGCAGGCCATGCAGCAGAAGCTCGCCGTGGTGATGTGCTGGATGGCGCCGGACATCCCCGTGAACGGCTACTTCGACGGGGACACCGAGTACTTCGTGTCGTACTTCCAGAGCATGCAGGGCGTCCGCGGCGACAAGAAGGGCGTCTACGGGGCCAACACCCGGGCCGCGCTGGAGAAGCGCACCGGCTGCTGACCCCGGGGGCCCAGGGCCGTCAGCCCGTGATCGCCTTGAAGATGCTGAAGGCGGCCATCAGCACCATGATCCCCGCCGCCACCCGGATGATCATCTTCATCGGCACGTGCTTCAGCAGCTTCTGCCCGCCCAGGATCGCGATCCCCGCGACCGCGCACAGCGCCAGCCAGGCGCCCAGGCCCACGGCCAGCGGGTCGGCGTACTTGGCGGCCAGGTTGGCGGTCATGATCTGCGTCAGGTCGCCGAACTCGGCGATCGCCACGACCACGAAGCTGGCCCCGGCGACCTTCCAGAAGCTGTTCGCGGACGGCTCCTTGGCGGCGTGCCCGTCCTCCTCGTCGCCCCCGCCGTGGAACAGCAGCATCGCCGCGCCGGCCAGGAACAGCACGCCGGTGACACCCTCGACCCAGCGCTGCGGCAGCAGCGAGAGCAGCTGCCCGGCGACCAGGGCGATACCCACCTGGAGGGCGAAGGCGGCGGCGATCCCGGCGAAGACGTAGCTCGCCCGGTACTTGGCGCCGAGCATCAGGCTGGCCAGAGCGGTCTTGTCGGGCAGTTCGGCCAGGAAGACGATGCCGAAAGTGATCGCGGCGACGGTCAGGCTCATCGGGGGTGGTGTCCCTCGGTTCGGGCTGCCGGACCGCGGGCAGCTCCGTCAGGGGTCGCTCCGGCCCGACAGCGCTGGTTGGAAGACACGTGGGACGCAAGGACGCGCCCACGTACACAGCACTGCGGCCGAAGGTCTCGCCGGCACCCGTCGGACGAAATCCGCGGTGCCCCGGGCGCCGGGCCCCGAGGGGCCAGTATGTCGACGGTCCGGTGGAGGGCTACTCCCCTTCAACTCGGCCAAGCCTACCCGATCACCGCTCCCGCCCGCCCGGCGCGGACGCGGAGGGGCCACTGGCGCGGACCAGCCCCCGGCCGACCAGCTCCAGCACCACCACGACCGCCGTCGACTCCACCGCCAGCAGCGCCACCAGCACGAACAGCTGCACCGCGCCCGCCTGGACCGGCGAGGCCCCGCCGAGCAGCATGCCCACGAACGCCCCCGGCAGCGTGACCAGTCCCACCGTCCGGGTCTGGTCGAGCGCCGGGACGAGCGAGGTGGCGGCGGCCGTCCGGCAGATCTCCGTCCGGGCGTCCCGCTCCTCGAAGCCGAGCGCCAGCGCCGCCTCCACCTCGCCGTGCCGCTGGCGCAGCTCGTCCAGGGCGCGCCGCCCGGACAGCGAGGTGGCGGTCAGCGCGCCGCCGATCAGGATGCCGGCGACCGGGATGACCGACAGGCCCTTGGCCGGCAGCAGCCCGCTGCCGAGCAGCAGCACCAGCACCGGCAGCACCCCGGCGCCGATCGGCGCGGCCGCCCACAGCCAGTCCCGCCCCCGGTCCGGGACCATCCGCCGCCCGGCGGTCCGCACCGCGACCGTGAACATCAGCAGCACGAACAGCGCCGACCACCACAGCGAGTCGACCACCCAGGCGATCACCAGCGCGACGGCGGCGAGCTGGACCACCGCACGCAGCCCGGCCCGCAGCACGGCGTGCCCGTGCCCGAGCCGGCCCCACCCCGCGACCGCGACGGCGGCCAGCAGCAGCACCGCGGTGACCGCGCCCAGCGCCGGGGTCACCGGCAGCAGCTGTCCCCCGCCGGCGGCCGACGGGACACCGGGCACCGGTCAGATCCAGGTGGTGAACCACATCCGGTCCTGCCAGGACGTCATCGGGATCACCTCCGCCGTGTACAGCGGGTAGAAGAAGGCGAAGCAGGCCATGATCGCCAGCACGATCAGCCCCGCCCCGGCCGCGCCGATCCGCCGCCGTTCGGGCGGACAGCCCTCGGGGCCGAGCAGCGCGCCCAGCATCTGCGCGACGGCCAGGCAGAGGAAGGGGACGAGCACCACCATGTAGAAGGAGAAGACCGTCCGCTCCTGGTACTGGAACCACGGCAGGTAGACGCCGGCCACCGCGCACAGCACCGCGCCGGAGCGCCAGTCCCGGCGGAAGGCCCACCGCCAGAGCAGGTAGACCAGGGCGAAGCAGGCCGTCCACCAGAGCAGCGGGGTGCCGAGGCCGAGGATCTGCGCCGCGCAGCCGCCGGACGCGGTGCAGCCGCGCTGGCCGGCCGGCACCTGCTCCCAGTACATCGAGACCGGCCGGCCCTGGACCAGCCAGCTGAACGGGTTGGACTGGTAGGTGTGCGGGCTGCTGAGGCCGGTGTTGAAGTCGTACATCTGGGCGTGGTAGTGCCAGAGGCTGCGCAGCGGCGCGGGCACCCAGCCCATCGGGAGCTGCGGCAGCGGGACGCCGAGGAAGCTGTCCGGGGACAGCCCGGCCCGGTCGTCGGCCCAGTGCCGGTCGAAGCCGCCGCCGGTCGCGCCCTTGCCCCCGCCGGTGAACAGCCAGCCGGCCCAGCCGCCGACGTAGACGACGAACGCGGCGCCGACCGTGGCGAGGAAGGCGGGCCCGGCGTCCCGGCGGAGCATCGAGCGCCAGGGTCGGCGGGCACCGGCCCAGCGGCGGCCGGACCGGTCCCACAGCACGGTGAGCACACCGAAGGCGGCCAGCACCATGACGCCGTTCCACTTGACGCCGGCGGCGGCGCCCAGGCAGACGCCGGCGGTGATCCGCCAGGGCCGCCACCCCAGCCGGACGGTGTCCCCGCCCCGGTCGGGGAGGACGGCGGCGAGCCGGGCCCGGGCGTGGTCGCGGTCGATCAGCAGCGCGCCGAAGGCGGCCAGGACGAAGAACATCTGGACGCCGTCGAGCAGGCCGACCCGGCTCATCACCAGTTGCAGGCCGTCCACGGCCATCAGCAGGGCGGCGGTGCAGCCGATCAGGGTGGAGCCGAAGAGCCGACGGCCGATCCGGGCAAGCATCAGCACGGTGAGGGTGCCGAGCAGCGCGGTCATGAACCGCCAGCCGAAGGGGTGCAGTCCGAAGGCCCACTCGCCGAGCGAGATCACCCACTTGCCGAGCGGCGGGTGGGCGATGAACTCGGGCGCCGAGGTGAGCGGGATCTGCTGCGGCACGGCGAGCACCTGCTCGTTCGCGTGCTCCGGCCAGGTGCCCTCGTAGCCCTGCCGCAGCAGGGACCAGGCGTCCTTCGGGTAGTAGGTCTCGTCGAAGACGAAGGCGTTGGGGTGGCCGAGGTTCCAGAACCGCAGCAGACCGGCGAAGAGCGCCACCGCGATCGGCCCGAGCCAGTCCCAGCGGGCCGCCGCCAGGCGCGGCAGCCCTCGCCGCTCCGGTGCCGGGGCGGCGGGCTCCGTCGCGGCCGGTGGGTGGGTGAGCGCCGCTTGGGTCATGGTCTCGGTAGCCTCGCCGCTTCGCCGTTCTCGCCGGGTGCCGGCCCCGAGGGGGTCGGGCCGGACGGTCAACAGCCACCGACACTATGTGCCGGTGGGCGCGAAACCAAGCGCGACGGGCGCCGGACAGGTGACCTGTCCGGCGCCCGTCGCGGGCGGTCGAGCGGCGGGGTCAGGCGGCGGCCTGGAGCTCCCGGACCGGCCGGGCCGGGGTGCGGACCGGGGTGGCGGGGGCCTGCTCGTCCCCGGCCGAGGGGGCCGCGTTGTCCTGGGCCGCGGTGAGGTACGGCCGCAGGCGCAGCGCCTGGACCACGACCAGCACGGTGCAGCCGGCCATCGCCGCCAGGTAGACCGGCCAGGTGCCGGAGCCGACCAGCAGCACGCCCACGGCGGGGCCGACGGCGATCGCGATCTGCTTCACCAGGGCGTACCCGGCGTTGTAGGTGCCGAGCAGCCGGGCCGGGGCGAGGTCCGCGACCATCGGGCCCATGGTCGGGGCGAGCAGCGACTCGCCGACGCCGAACAGGGCGTAGATCGAGACGATCGCGACCGTGGCGGCCATCGCCTCGGTCCGGACCAGACCGGCCACCAGGGCCATCGCCCAGGCGCCGAGCCAGACCACGCCGGCGGCGGCCATCGCGGTGGTGCGGCGGCGGCGGGCGGTGATCCGCACCATGAACATCTGCAGCACCACGATGGTCAGCGCGTTGGCGCCGATGGCGATGCCCAGGGTGGACGGGGCGGTGCCGACGGTGTCGGTGGCGAAGGCCGCGACGCCGGACTCGAACTGGCCGTAGCAGGTGAAGAAGATCAGCCCGGCGAGCACGCAGAGCCGGACCATGGCCTTGTCGGCGACCAGGGCGCGCAGGCCCCGCGGGGCGTCGGCGCCGTCCTGGACGAGCACCGGCGCGGCCTTGGGGATCCGCGCGGTGCCGGTCACCAGGGCGAGACCGAGGAAGGTCACGGCCTCGATGGTGAACAGCCGGGTCAGGCTGGCCGGGTCGGCGACGTCCACGATCTGCCCGCCGACCAGCGCGCCGATGCCCATGCCCAGGTTGATCAGGGTGAACTGGAGCGCGAAGGCGTGCGAGCGGGTCGCGGCGGTGGAGCAGCGGACGATCATGGTGGCGAGCGCCGGCTGGCAGGTGGTGACACCCGCGCCGAACAGGAACGAGGAGACCAGCAGGGCCGGGGTGCCGGTGGCGTGCCCGAAGGCGAACGCGCCGGTGGCGGCCAGCGCGGCGCCGGCCAGCAGCACCGGGCGCGGGCCGTAGCGGTCGATGCCCCGGCCGGTGAACGGCAGTACGGCGAGCGCGGCCAGCGCGAAGACGGTGAACACCATCCCGGCGGCCAGCGCGCCCAGCCCGCGCACCTGGTCCACGTACACGAACATGTACGGCATCGTGAACCCGCTGCCGAACGCGCTGAGCGCGTTCCCGATCTGGACGCGGCGCAGCGGGCCGCCCGCCCCACGTCGCTGCTGCCTCTGCTGCTTCACCGTGCCGGTCACCGTGCACACCCCTTCCTGTGGACTCCGCCCGTCAGGGCTTCGTCAGTTTTCACTGGATACTCTTAAGACCGGAAGACTTAAGAGCTAAAGTTTGACTCTAAAGTCTTAGCACCGGAAGAGTGCCGAGTCAAAGTCTTAAGGAGTGCACTCCACATGCGACACTGGTCCGCATGACTGCAGAGAAGCCCGCGCCGGCCACCGCCCGCGAGCTGGGCATCGCCGAGCAGGTGGCGCTCTACCAGCGGGAATTCCCCACCGTGGACCCCCAGGTCGAGACCATCGTGCAGACCCTCTCCCGGGTCGCCCGGCGGATGACCGTCGCCTACGACCGGCAGCTCACTGTGCTGGGAATCACCTCCGCGGAGTGGGAGGTGCTGAAGGCGCTGGTGGTGTCCGGCAGCCCGTACCGGCTCGGACCGGGCGAGCTGGCCAAGCGGCTCGGACTGACGCCCGCCGCGATGACCCACCGGGTCGACCGGATGGTCGCCGAGGGCCTGGTCACCCGGGACCGGGACGAGGCCAACCGGGTCCGGGTGATCATCGAGCTGACCGACCTCGGCCGGGACAAGTGGCTGGAGTCGATGCGGATGGCCGCCGTCTTCGAGGAGGAGCTGCTCCAGGACGTCGTCGGCGAGGACCGCGCGGTGCTCGCCGGGATGCTGGCCCGGATGCTGCGGCGGATCGAGGAGAGTCGGCCGGACACCCCGGCGCGCGCCGCCGACCAGGGCTGACGCACCCCGGGGCAACAGAAGAACGTCCGGCCCGCCGGGGGTGGTCCCCCGGCGGGCCGGACGCTCGGTGCGACGGGTTCGAGGGTCCGTCAGGTCCTCACCCGGTCAGTACTACGGGGTCAGCAGGGGCCGTTGTCGGTCCAGACACCCCAGGCGCCGCTGGCGCTCGGGTCGTCGCCCTTGGTCCACCACTTGTTGGTGTAGTAGTGACCCTTCCAGGAGACCTTGGTCGAGGTCGCGTAGGTGGCGGCCGCGTCCCAGCTCGGGGCGCCCGCGCAGCCGGCCGGGGTGGTCGGCGGCGTGGTGGGCGGAGTCGTGGGCGGCGTGGTCGGCGGGGTCGTGGGCGGGGTGGTCGGCGGCGTGGTCGGCGGGGTCGTCGGCGGGGTGGTCACCGGCGGCGCCGGGCAACCCGCGGCGGAGCCGTTGGTGGCCTCGACCATCTTGTCGAACAGGCTGGTCTTGGTGCCCAGGTCGTACAGCGAGAAGGCGAAGGAACCACCGAGGCCGTTGCAGTGCGCGTAGTCCAGCTTGGCCTGGATCGAGCGGGCGTCCTCACCGGACCAGAAGGTGCTGCCGTCGTAGAAGTAGGTCGTCTTGGCATCCTCGTCCCAGTACGTCTTCGCCGGGTTGTCGACGAAGCCGGCCAGCTCCTTGTACATCTGGATGCCCGCGACGTTGCCCGACATGGAGGCACCCGCGGCGGGGCCGGTGGCGGGCTGGAAGAGACCGTTCTTGCCGTTGTTCTGGACGCCGGTCCAGCCGCGGTAGTAGAACGGCACACCCACGTTGATCTTGTTCGCGGGGAAGCCGCCCGGGATGCCGTACTGCTGGTCACCGGCGGTGTAGGCCTTGACGGCCGAGTCGACCGAGTACTTGCCGGTGCCGCCCGGGACCGGGGTCATCGGGTCGTTCGGACCGGCGTAGATCGGGGCCTGGTGGTTGGTCGGGCCCTTGGACTCCCAGCCACCGTGCATGTCGTACGTCATGATGTCGAGGAACGACAGGTACTGACCGATCTTGTCGGTCTCGACGTTCTTGATCTTGTCCTGGCCGGCACCCACCGCGGCCGCGGTGTAGTAGCTCTTGCCGTCGGTCCTGCCCTGCGCGTCGAGCTGCTCGCGCAGCTCCTTCAGCAGCAGGGTGAAGTTCTGCTTGTCGTTCGGGCTCGACAGGTTGCCGGTGTGGCCGCCGCCGCCCGGGTACTCCCAGTCGATGTCGATGCCGTCGAAGATGCCGGCCGCCGAGCCCGGGCCGCCGTAGCCGGCCTCGACCGGCAGGTTGCCCTTGATGAACATGTCGATGCAGGACGAGACCAGCTTCTTGCGCGAGGCGTCCGAGGCGGCCGCCGCCGAGAAGTACTTGGAGTACGTCCAGCCGCCCAGCGAGATCAGGACCTTGAGCTTGGGGTTCTTCGCCTTCAGCTTCTTCAGCTGGTTGAAGTTGCCCACGATCGGCTGACCCCAGACGTCGCCGACGCCGTCGACCGAGATGTCCGGACCGAAGCTCTTCTGGTAGTCGGCGAAGGAGTCGCCCGCGCCGTCACCGGCGTTGGGGTTGTTCTCGTCCTGGCTCGCCGCCTTGTTGGCCTCGAAACAGGTGAGGCTGGTGGGGTTGATGTTGGCGAACGAGTAGATCAGGTAGTCCAGCTTCCCGGCCACGCCGGTGTCCTGGATGGTCTTCGGGTAGTACCCGTTCGCGTAGATCGACCACTGGTCGAAGTAGGCCACCTTGATGCCACCGCTGGTGGCGGGCGCGCCGGTGGAGTTGGTGACGGCGGCGTTGGCCGTGGCGCCGCCGGTGAGCGCGAGACCCGCGCCGAGCAGCAGGGACGCCGTGGTGCCGGCGGCGATCGCGGTCAGGCTCTTGGACCGCTTGCGACGGCCGCCCTCCTGAACCGGGGCCCCGGCCCTTTCGATGCGTGAACGGAGCATGGGTGCGTGACTCCTGGTGTGGGGGATTCCGCCGGGTCCGGGAACGCGCGCACGGGGTGGGGCCGTGCGACCAGGACATGACAGAACGGGATGGGGGAATCGAACGGAACATGCCGTGACGGACGCCGGGATATGCCGAACCGGCGTCAGCGGCGAACCGCTGACGCCGGCTCAGGGGCTCCCTGCACCTGGGCACTAAAATGGACTAGACCAACTACCCCGTCAAGGGGTGATGTTGAGCCTTGAGCCGCCGTTAAGGTTCCCCCGGAACCGGTCCGCCCCCGCTGACCTGCGGGTCAGCGGGGGCGGAGGAGGTCGGACGGCCGGCCCGGAGCCGGCCGGGTCCGCTCAGTAGCGGACGGCATTGGCGACCACGGCCTTCACCGAGCCCGAGAGGTCCCGGTTGCTGGTCGCCTTCGCCTCGGTGCTCTTCCCGGCCTCGACGTCCGACACGGTCACCGCGGTCGCGTCCAGCACATTGCCGCTGTCGTCGGTGAAGTTGACCTGGATCACGTACTTGTTGCTGCCCTGCGTCTCGTGGTTGGTGACGGTCAGCGTCGTCTGGGCCTTGCCGTCCGTGAAGGACACCGCCCCCGCCGAGACGTCCGTCTTCGCGTCCAGGCCGCCCTTGACCCCGGCGAGCGCCGAGGAGGCCGCGGCCTGGGCGGAGGAGGCCGCGGAGGCCAGGGACGAGGACAGCCCGCCGGCCGCCGAGGCGAGCGCCGAACTCGCGGCCGAGGCGGCGGCGGAGGCCGCTCCCGCGATACCCGACCCCACCTGCCCGGCGGCCGAGGAGATCGCGCTGCCCGCCGTGCTGTCCGAGGAGCAGCCCGCCAGCGCGGCCCCGCCGAGCAGGGCGGCGCCCACGACCGCGGCCACGGCGCGGCCGGGCCGGCGGACGGCGGGGGCCTGCGGGTCCCCGGCGGTCCGGCGCGGCGGCGGCGCGGCCGGGCGCGGGGTGGTGGCGGTGGTGGGTGGTGGCGGTGGTGGAAGCGGCAGTGGCAGTAGTGGCGGCGGTGACGGAGGTGGCGGCGGTCCGGCGGGGCGGAGCCGCGGTGCGGCGGAGCGGCTGGCGGTCCATCGGGGTCCTCGATTCTGGCCGGCGCCGGGGGCCCGGCGCGCCTCCCCGCCCACGTTCCGGGGGCCGGGAGACGCTCGCCAACAGGGGTGGTGCGTTCGGGTGAGCCCGGCCGAGCGGCACCGGACGGCGCCGGACGGGGCGGTTCAGGAGTGGTTCGGGCGTGATCCGGGCGTGATCCGGGGGCGGTTCGGAGGCGGTTCCGGGGCGGTTCGGAGGCGGGTCGGGAGCGGGCGGCCTCAGGAGAGCCCGGAGCCGTCCTGGGTGTCCGCCTCCACCGCCGCGCGCTCCTCCGCCAGCCGGACGGCATGCCGGCGGCGGGCCACCACGCCGTACGCGGAGGCCGCGCTCGC
This sequence comes from Streptomyces sp. NRRL S-495, assembly GCF_000966955.1. Taxonomy (NCBI): domain Bacteria; kingdom Bacillati; phylum Actinomycetota; class Actinomycetes; order Kitasatosporales; family Streptomycetaceae; genus Streptomyces; species Streptomyces sp. NRRL S-495. The sequence goes on along the minus strand of NZ_JZWY01000079.1, from coordinate 3,765 downwards.
CACGAAGGCCAGCGCGCCGACCCACGGCTGGTCGAAGGCGTGCCCGGTCAGGTGGTCGATCGAGTACCGGCCGGGACCGGCCAGCCCCAGCGCCAGCCCGGTCGCGCCCAGGAACGCCGGGTACTCGTAGCCGCCGGACATCACGAAGAAGCCGGCCGGGGCGTGCACCGCGACCGCGCCGGCCATGGTGCCGGCCACCACCGCGCCGGCCGCCGGGGTGGCCAGCCCGACCAGCAGCATCGCGCCGCCGCCCGCCTCGCCGAGACCGGCGGCCAGGGCGCTCTGGCGCGCCGGATGGAAGCCCATCGCCTCCATCGCCTTGGCGGTGCCGTCCAGGCCGCCACCGCCGAACCAGCCGAACAGCTTCTGGGTGCCGTGGGCGATCAGCACGCCGCCGACGGCGCCGCGCAGGGCCAGCAGACCCAGGTCCTTACGGTTCAGAGCCATGTCGAAGTCCCCTTCGGGAGCCCTCCGCCGAATGGTGGGGAGGTCCGGCTTCCATGGCACCGGAAACGGCCGCCGCACTCGACCCGGGGCGGCCGTTCGGGCGAATGACGGCGCGAGTGGGAATAACCGGCCGGGGGCGTGGCGGCCGGGCGGCGGTGATCGTCGCGGCCATGCTTGAGCCATGTTCGTCTTCAACCTGAGCAGCGCCTTCATCGCCTTCTTCGCCGTGGTCGGCCCACCGAAGGTCCTGCTGTCCTTCGCCCGGCTGGCCACCACCCGGACCACCGGGGAGCTGCGGCGCCTCGCGGCGTGGAGCACCGTCATCTCCGCGGTGGTCGGCGCTCTGATGGCCTTCAGCGCGGACTTCGTCACCACGCTGTTCCACATCAGCGACCAGTCGCTGCAGCTCGCGGGCGGGCTGATCTTCTTCGTCTACGCGGTCGCCCTGGTCTTCGGGGTCCACCTGGGCTGGGGCACCGACGAGGAGGACGAGCACCTGGCCGGGCCGCTGGTGGACGGCATCCGCGAACTGCTGCTGCCCTACCTGGCCAGCCCGCTCGCGGTCACCGCGGTGCTGGTCGCCTCGCTCACCAAGGACGAATGGGGCTGGCGCACCACCGTGGCCGGCGCGTACATCGCCGTGGTGCTGATCAACTACGTCTGCGTCGCGCTGCTCGCCCCGCTGATGCGGCACAGCCACCGCACCTCGCTGGAGGTGCTCTCCCGGCTGCTCGGACTGCTGCTGGCGGCGGTCGGCGTCGAGCTGTTCCTGAACGGGCTGGCCGGACTCGGCCTGCACCTGCCCGACGGGCACTGAGCCGCCCGCCGGTACAGGTCCGGGCCCTCGGCGCGGGCCCGGCGGCTCAGACCGCCGCGGCCAGCCGGACCAGCGCCTCCGCGATCCGGTCGCGCACCAGCGGGTCGGCGACCAGCCCGTCCGCGCCGACGTCCCCGCGCGCCAGCGGCAGCCGCACACAGGCCGCCTCCACCACCACCGCCCCGGTGTACCCGAGCACCGTGCGCAGCGACTCCTCCGCGCCCAGGCCCCGCCCCGGCCCGGCGGCGTTGATCCAGGCGGCCGGCTTGTCCACGATCTCCATCCCGCCGACCGTCCAGTCCAGCAGGTTCTTGAAGGTGCCAGGCAGGGCCCCGGCGTACTCGGGCGCGCAGATCAGCAGCGCGTCGGCGGCCTCCACGGCCTCGCGCAGCGCGACGACCGGCTCCGGCAGCGGATCGGTGTCGAGGTCCGGGTTGAAGTGCGGCAGCCCGGCCAGCCCGGTGTAGTAGGTGGTCGCGACGCCCTCGGTGGCCAGCGCCACGGCGGCGGCGGTGCGCAGCACCGTCTCGTTGACGGACCCGGCGCGCAGGCTGCCCGGGAGCAGCAGGATGTGACGGTCGTTCGGCATGGGCAGGAACCTATAGCTCCCAGCACCCCGTCCGCGCCGGGTGTCCACCGGTCACGGCACGACCACCGGCCGCCAGGGCACCGGGCTGGAGAGGATCATCGAGCTGGCCGGCTGGCCGTAGGCGCCGAGGCGGTCGATCAGGGCCTCGAAATCGGCCATCGCGGGGACGGCGACCAGCAGGGCGCAGCAGGCGCCGCCGGTCACCCGGTGCAGCTGGAGCACCTCCGGCCACCGGGCCACCTCCGGGTCGCGGAGCACGCAGCGCGGGCCGTAGCACTGGATCTGCACCAGCGCGGTGATCGGCAGGCCGGCCCGGGTGAGGTCGATGTGGGCGTGGTAGCCGGCGATCACCCCGTCGGCCTCCAGTCGCCGGACCCGTTCGGCCACGGCGGGTGCGGAGAGGCTCACCCGGCGCGAGAGTTCGTTGTAGGAGAGGCGGGCATCGGCCTGCAGCTCGGCCAGCAGACGGCGGTCGACGGTGTCCACGGCGGGCTCCCGAGGGTGTGGTGCGGGTGTCCTCCGGTTGGCCGGATCCCACCGCTTTGCGATCGTGAAGAGGATCAGGAAAACACCTCTTGTACGACAGGCGCGACCGAGGTTGCCGTGCCCGCTGCCCATTCAAATGCGGGACCGGGCCACCGCACAATGGGGCCCCGGCGAGGACCGGGGCGACGGGACCGGATCCCGGGCCCGTCCGGTGGTCCCGCCGCCGGTGACTTCAGGAGGGATCGGTATGGGGCACGACACGGTGGAGAAGCCCAACCTGTCGTTCGGTCGGGCCGGGGAGCCGGTTCGGGGCACCCCGTACGCGCGCTACGCCCGGCTGGACGAACTGCACAGCCTGCAGCACCCGCTCAGCGAGGCCCCGGCCGAGCTGTCGTTCATCGTCACCACCCAGGTGATGGAGCTGCTGTTCGGCCTGCTGCGGCACGAGTGGACGCTCGCCCAGCGGGCGCTGCGCGCGGACGACCTGCCGGGCGCGCTGGCCGCGCTGCGCCGGGGCACCCACGTCCAGGACGTGCTGACCGAGTCCTGGGACCTGCTGGCCACGATGACCCCGCAGGAGTTCAACTCCTTCCGCTCGGTGTTCGGCGAGGCCTCGGGCTTCCAGTCCTCGGCCTTCGTGCACCTGGAGTTCCTGCTCGGCAACAAGAACGCCGCGCTGCTGCGGATGTACGACGACAGCCCGGCGGCGCTCGCCGAGCTGACCGAGGTGCTGCGCTCCCCCGGTCTGTACGACGACGCGCTCGCGCTGCTGGCCCGGCGCGGCCTGGAGCTGCCGGACACCGTCTCCGAGCGGCGCCACCAGAGCGACGAGGCCGTCGCCGCGGCCTGGCGGCGGGTCTACGCCGAGGACAAGTACGCCGAGCTGCGGCCGCTGGCCGAGGCGCTGCTGGACGTCGCCGAGCGGGTGACCCGCTGGCGCCACCGCCACCTGATGGCGGTCAAGCGGGCGATGGGCGCCAAGCCCGGCTCGGGCGGCTCCAGCGGCCTGAGCTGGCTGCGCCGCTCCGCCGAGCAGGACGTCTTCCCCGAGCTGTGGGAGATCCGGGACGGGATGTGACCGGCACCGGCCGGGCAGGAACCGGGGGCCGGCACCGGCCGGGCACCGCGCCCGGACGGGCGCCGGGCACCCCGCCGCGGGCACGGAGCCGCGGACACGAACGAGGAACGGGAAAGGGCAGGGCATGATCACTCGCGAGGAGTGCGCGGCGCTGGACGCCGCCGACCCGCTGGCGGCGTTCCGCGGGGAGTTCTCCCTGCCGCCGGGGGTGATCTACCTGGACGGCAACTCGCTCGGCGCGCTGCCGGTCCGCACCCCCGAGCGGGTGCGGGCGGTGGTCGAGGAGGAGTGGGGCCGCGAGCTGATCCGCAGCTGGAACGACGCCGGCTGGTTCGAGCAGCCGTACCG
>NZ_JZWY01000078.1:0-1850 GCF_000966955.1 Streptomyces sp. NRRL S-495 | reverse complement strand
GAGCAGCCGTACCGGCTGGGCCGGCGGATCGCCCCGCTGGTCGGCGCCGCGCCGGAGGAGCTGGTGGTCTGCGACACCACCTCGGTGAACCTCTTCAAGGTACTGACGGCGGCGCTGCGGCTGCGGCCGGGCCGCTCCACCGTGCTCGGCGACCGGGCCGCGTTCCCGACCGACCTCTACATCGCCGAGGGCGTGACCGGGCTGGTCCCCGGCGCCCGCAGCCTGCTGGTCGACCCGGCGGAGCTGGACGCGCACCTGGACGGGGACGTCGCCGCGGTCGTCCTCTCGCACGTCGACTACCGGACCGGTGAACTCCTCGACATGCCCGGGATCACCGCCCGGGTGCGGGCCGCCGGGGCGCTGATGATCTGGGACGTCTGCCACTCGGCGGGCGCGCTGCCGGTCGAACTCGGCGCGAGCGGGGCGGACTTCGCGGTCGGCTGCACCTACAAGTACCTGAACGGCGGCCCCGGCTCGCCGGCCTTCCTCTACGTCGCCGAGCGGCACCTGGCGGCCGGGCCGCTGCAGCCGCTGAGCGGCTGGTTCGGGCACGCCCGCCCGTTCGCCTTCGAGCCCGGCTACGAACCCAAGGACGGCATCGGCCGCTTCCTCACCAGCTCGCCCTCGCTGCTCGGCCAGGCCGCGCTGGAGTCCTCGCTGGACATCTGGGAGCGGGCCGACCGGGCCGCCGTCCGGGCGAAGAGCCTGGCGCTGACCGATCTGTTCATCGCCCTGGTGGAGGACCTCGAAGGGATCGAGGTGGTCACCCCGCGCGAGCACGAGCGGCGCGGCAGCCAGGTGGCGCTGCGGCACGCCGACGGCTACCCGGTGGTGCAGGCGCTGATCGCCCGCGGGGTGATCGGGGACTTCCGGGCGCCGGACCTCATGCGCTTCGGCTTCACCCCGCTCTACCTCTCGCACACCGAGGTGTGGGACGCCGCGCGGCACCTCGCCGAGGTGCTGGGCAGCGGCGAGTGGAAGGACGAGCGCTTCTCCCGCCGCGGCGAGGTGACCTGAGCGACCGGGGGTGGCCCGAGCGACCGGGTTGGCCGGTGTGACGACCCCCACGCCGGGCAGCCGCTTCGTCGTCGATCCGCCCGGGAAGCCTCCATGATGACGATTCGTCAGACATGGGGAGGGTCGTATGGATCTGGAACTCGGACCACTGAAGCCGGAGCCCGCCGAACTTCTCGTCGGGCTGGCCTGCTTCTTCCTCGTCCTCTGGCTGCTCGGCCGCGTGGTACTGCCCCGGGCGGAGCGGGTGTTCGCCGAGCGGCGGGACGCCACCGAGGGCAGGTTGGAGCGGGCGGCCGCCATCGCAGCCGAGGCCGAGCAGACGCTGGACGAGTACCGGCAGGAGCTGGCCGCGGCGCGGCACGAGGCTGCGCACATCCGGCAGCAGGCCGCCGAGGAGGGCGCGGCGGCCGTCGCGGCGGCTCGCGAGGAGGGCCTGCGCGAGCGCGACCTGCTGCTCGCCGAGGCCGACGCGCGGCTCGCCGTGGACCGGGCGTTCGCGGAGGCGGCGCTCCGGGAGGACGTCGAGCAACTGGCCACCGAGCTGGCCGGCCGGCTGGTCGGCGAGTCGGTGGCCGCCGTCGCCGCCGAGCGCCGCACAGCGGAACGCTTCTTCGACCAACTCCCCGCCGAGGAACGCTGAACGGACGCAACGGCGGCCCCGCACCCGGGTTCCGGGTGCGGGGCTGTTCGCGTCACGGCGCCGTCAGCTCCTGGATCAGCCGCTCGTAGACGGCGAAGGCCGGCTTGGGGGTGTAGTCGTCGCGGAGCAGGCCGAAGTGGTGGAACAGGCCCGGCCCCGCGCTGTCCGCGTCGCGCAGGCCGAAGTGGCTGTA
>NZ_JZWY01000077.1:0-34222 GCF_000966955.1 Streptomyces sp. NRRL S-495 | reverse complement strand
CCCGGCGACCGTCCGGACCACCTCCTCGACCACCTCCGCCTGCCGCTGCTCGGAGCGGTCCGGGCCGGTCGGCCAGCCGTGTTCGCAGACCCTGATCGGCACCGCCGCCCCGATCCCGGCCCGGACCACGGTCTCCCGCCGGAAGCCGGTGAGCACCGCCGTGACCGCCGCCCCGAGCTGCCCGGCGGGGATCGGGCGGAAGACGTCCGGGAAGAAGTCCAGGCCGACGTGGTCGAGCGCGCGGTGGAACCGCTCGTCGGCGAGCTCGCCGAGCGCGGACCAGAACGGCTCGGCCGGGTCCGGGCTGAAGGCCGCGTTGAACCCCACGGCGAGGCCGAGGCCGAGGGCGAGCGCCTCCTCCTTGGCCGTCACCACGCCGTCGACCAGCGCCCGCAGGACACCCGGGGCGGAGCCGTCGAGCACCGGCGAGTCGACGTTCGGCTCCTCGCAGATCTGCAGGGTGCCGATCCGCTCGCCCCCGGCGCGGACCGCATGCCGGACGAAGTCGGTCCAGCCGTCCGGCCGGTCGCCGGGGCCGCGGTACTGGAGCACCAGGTCGAGCCGGCGCCCCTCGCCGAGGTACTGCTCCGGCTCGGCCGGGGTGGGCGGCAGGGCCGGGGCCGGCGGGTACGAGCGGTAGGCGCGGACCAGCAGGGCCGGTGCGGCGCCCTGGAGTTCGCGCAGCGCGGCGGTGATCCGCGCCGGGTCGTCCGGGCGGACGGGGGTGATCACGCCGCTCTCGTCGCCGAGCAGGCCACCGGGGTAGACGCCGAAGGTGAAGGTCATGGGCCCACCGTAGCCGAAATTATTGGTGTCACTGCAAGTTTGGTGCGGCACTATGATTCTCGTATGGGACTTCGCGAGGAGAAGAAGCGGCAGACCCGGACCCTGCTCGCCGACACCGCGACCGCGCTGTTCGCCGAGCACGGGTTCGAACGGGTCACGGTGGCCGAGGTGGCCCGGGCCGCCGGCGTGGCCGTCAACACGGTGTTCAACTACTTCCCGACCAAGGAGGACCTCTTCTTCGACCGGCAGGAGGAGGTGGTCGGCCGACTGGCCCTGGTCGTGCGCGAGCGGCCGCCCGGCTCCTCCCCCGTGGACGCCGTCCGGGCCGAACTGCTGGCCGGGCTGGACGCCACCGAACCGACCTACGGGCTGGACCCGCGGGCCGCGGCGTTCTGGCGGACGGTCGAGGACAGCCCGGCACTCCGGGCCCGGCTGCTGGAGCTCGGCGAGCGCGCCGAGGAGGCGCTGGCCGGGGCCCTGGCCGAGGAGGCCGGTACGGCGCCCGGCGATCCGCTGCCCCGGCTGGTGGCGGGCGCGCTGGCCGGGGCGCACCGGGCGGCGCTGGCGGAGGTCCGCCGGGGCATGGTGGCCGGCGAGCCGGTGGACGCCGTCCGGGCGCGGGTCGTGGCCGCGGTGACGGCGGCCTTCGGCCTGCTGACGGCGGGCCTCGACGGCTGGCCGGACCGACCCGGGGGCTGAACTCCGCGGCCCGGATGCGCCAGGGCCGCCCGGTCGGAGTGACCGGACGGCCCCAGGTAGGACTGGCAGGCGCTTGCGTCAGCTGTGGCGGCCGCGGCGACGGGCCGCCAGGACGGCGAGGGCGCCGAGGCCGAGCAGGCCCACGCCCGCCAGGCCGAGGACCACCGGGGCGTTGCCCGCGCCGGTGGAGGGCAGCTGGCCGCCCCCGCCGCCGTGGCCGGGTGCCGGGTGGTGACCGGTCGGGCCGTGGCTGCTCGGACCGTGGCTCGACGGGCCGTGGCTGGTGGGCGCCGCGCTGGAGGAGCTGGGCGAGGTGGTCGGGGTGGTCGGGACGGCGGAGCTGGTGGTCGGCGTCGGCGAGGTCGGGGTCGGGGAGGTCGGCGCCGGGGAGGTGCTGGTCGGCGTGGTCGGGCTGGGCGAGGTCGGGGCCGGCGAGGTGGTGGTCTCGGTCGGGGTCGGCGTCGGGGAGGTCGGCGAGGGCGACGGCGAGGTGGGCGACGGACTGGGCGTCACCTCGCACTCAGGCAGGTCCCCGTCGAACGGGTAGCTGTGGATCTCGTAGCCGCCGTTGCCGGTCTGGACCAGGTTGCCGGCCAGGTACACCCGGCCGTTCATGCCCGGCATGCTGATGGTCGTGGTGCCGGCCGGGTTGCCGGCCATCACCGAGCCCTGGAACTGCGCGCTGCCGAGGATCTGCGCACCGGTGGAACTGGGGAAGTTCCACATCAGCCGGGAGCGCATCTCGGTGGTCTGGTCGCCCGCCAGGCCGGTGCCGGTGTAGGTGTTGATCACCGGGTTGTCCGCCAGCATGTTGACCACGACGGTGGCGCCGGCCGGGATGTTGTTGAACACCAGACCGATCTGCCCGCCGGTCGGCGAGGCGAGGTTCCCGGGGACGTTGAAGACCTGCTTCGCACTGGTCCCGTCGCCGGTGAAGGTCGCCTCACTGCTGGTGACGGCGACGGTGCCGGTGGCGGCGGCCCGGCCGACACAGGCCGAGACCTCCTCGATCTGCGTGAGCACCGACTGGTACGGCGCGGCCGCGGCCGCGTCCTTGATCGCCTGGCCGGTCGGGTCGATGGCGACCGTGCCGGTGAGCGTGCCCGCGTACCGCAGATTGCCGAAGGCCTCGCCCTTGGAGTCGCTGCCGCCGATCAGCAGGCTGTTGCCTGGCTGGACGGTGACGTTGCCGCCGACGGTCAAGAAGTCGCTGCCGTTCGGCGGGACCACCCGCGAGCCGACGCCGACCACACCCGCGTTGAAGGCACCGCCGCCCTCGCTCTTGTTGATCTCGAAGTTCCCGAGGGTGACGATCCTGCCCTCCGCCTCGGCCGCCCGGCCGGCGACCAGGTAGTTGCCGCCGGTGAAGACAGTGATGGAGGCGTCCCGGCCGGCGAAGTCCCCGTTGTGCGGCGGCGTCGGCCAGACCGCGGGGCAGTCCGGCCCGCTGCACGGCCCCAGCGGCGGGGTCAGCGGAGCGGCCGAACCCACCGTCAGCACCGCCGCCAGCGGCAGCATCGCGACGGCGGTCGCCACCGCGACCCGGACGGTCGTCCGCCCCCTGGGGGACGGCGGACGCTCCACGGTGGTCCTGCTGCGACCCGGCGCACCGGTTCCCTGACCCTGACCCATCGGCACATTCCTCCGCACAGAGAAAAGGCAGGTGGAGCAGCACCTGCCAGGTTCCAGTCGATTCCCGATCGTCCCGTCCCATTGACGGAGAATTCCGAGATACCGGAAATTCCCTACCAAATCGGACCATCCATACCTTACAGACCATCAGCGGCGATCCGAAAATGCTCCGGTCGGACGAGCCGACCGTGTCCTTCCGGGCCGCGCGCGGCCCCCGCTAGGTTGGAGGCATGACTTCCGCCGGCAAGACCTCCGACGCGACCGACGTGACCGACGCAGCCCGCGCGACCGGTGCCGCCGACGCGATCGCCACCGTCGCCGCGAGCGCCGACGTGCTGCGTCACCCCGAGGCCGGGGAGCACCTGCTCACCGAGGTCGAGAAGGAGCGCGCCGCCCGCTTCCGGTACGAGTCGGGGCGGGTCGACTTCACCGCCGGGCACATCCTGGTCCGGCTCTGCGCGGCCCGGCTGCTCGGCGTCCCGGCGGCCTCGCTGACGCTCGCGCAGCACTGCCCCGACTGCGGCAAGGGCGACCACGGCAAGCCCTACCTGCCCGACCACCCTGGGATCTCGGTCAGCCTCTCGCACACCAAGGGCGTGGTCGCCGCCGCCGCCGGACACCGGCCGATCGGCGTCGACGTCGAGCTCACCGACCGGGGCGGCACCCTGCTCGACGTCGCCCCCCGGGTGCTCGCCGAGGAGGAGCTGCGGCAGGTCCGGGCGCACGCCGACCCGGCCCGCGCCTTCCTGCGGCTCTGGGTCCGCAAGGAGGCGCTGATCAAGGTCGGCCGGACCACCCTGGACGGCCTCGCCGCCGTCGACCTCTCCGCGCTCCCGCTCGACCTGCCCGGCGGCCGTCCGCTGCTCGGGCGCTTCGAGGACCTGGAGCTGCTCGACTGGGCCGACGAGTCGCACAGCGCGGCCGTCGCGGCGGTCTGCGGGCTGCCGCCGCGGGTGGTGGAGCTGTCCGCGCTCTGACCCGGGGCCTGGGGCCGCAGCTGCTCCGACCTGGGTGGAAGGCGGTCGGATAAGCGGTGTTAGCGTCCTGGACGGGGCGATGAGAACCGTCCGCCCCGGCTGCCTCGCCGCGACCGCCGCCGGGCCGCCCCGCTGAATCACAAGGGTTGCCCGCCATGGCCAAGTTCCTGCTGAGCCTGCACGTCCTCGCCTCGGTGCTGTTCATCGGCCCGGTGGCCGTGGCCGTCAGCATGTTCCCGCGCCGGGCGGGCACCGCGCTGGCCGGCGGGCCCGAGCAGGCGGCCGACGCCGGCATGCTGCGGCAGCTGCACCGGATCACCCAGGTCTACGCGCTGCTCGGGATCGCGGTGCCGGTCCTCGGCATCGGGCTCGCCCAGGTGATGGACGTGCTCGGGCAGTCCTGGCTGATCGCCTCCATGGTGCTGACCGCCGTCGCCGCCCTCGCGCTGCTGCTGTTCGTGCTGCCCGCGCAGCAGGCCGCGGTCGACGCGCTGGCCCTGGAGCCCGGCTCGGAGGAGCACGGCAAGGCGGTCCGCGGGCTGAGGCTGCTGCCGATGACGGCGGGCGTGTTCAACCTGCTCTGGGCGGTCGTGGTGGTGCTGATGATCGTCCGGCCGGGATCGACCACCGGCGCCTGAGCCCGGACGCGTCAGCAGTAGTAATGTCCGGCCATGACGATCATGGCGGGGATGGGGCCCGGCACCGGGACGGGGATAGGGCCGCTGCTGCGCGGCTGGCGCGAACGGCGGCGGCTCAGCCAACTGCAGCTCGCCCTGCTGGCCGACTCCTCGGCCCGGCACATCAGCTTCGTCGAGAACGGCCGCTCCCGGCCCAGCCAGGACCTCGTGCTCCGGCTCGCCGAGCACCTCGACGTCCCGGTGCGGGAGCGCAACGCGCTGCTGCTGGCCGCCGGCTACGCGCCGCTCTACCCGGAGAAGCGGCTGGACGATCCCTCGATGGCGGCGCTGCGCTCCGGCGTGGAACGACTGCTCGCCGCACACGACCCGTACCCGGCGCTGGTCGTCGACGGGTCCTTCCGGGTGCTCGCGGCGAACCGGGCGCTCGGGCTGCTACTGGCGGGGGTCGCGCCGCACCTGCTGGAGCCGCCGCTGAACGCGATGCGGATCACCCTGCACCCCGAGGGGCTCGCGGCGCGGATCGTGAACCTGCGGCAGTGGCGGCGGCACCTGCTGGAGCGGATGGAGCGGCAGCTCGGGCTGGTCCGCTCCGCGCCGCTGCGGGCGCTGCTGGAGGAGGTGCGGGCCTACCCGGAGCCACCGGGCGTGGCGGAGGAGGCCGAGGAGGACCACACCGAGCTGTTCCCGTTCGCGCTCCCGCTGCGGATCGCGCACGAGGGGCGGGTGCTGTCGTTCCTGTCGACGATCGCGACCTTCAACACGCCGATGGACGTGACCGTCTCCGAGCTGGCCCTGGAGGCCTTCCTCCCGGCCGACACGGAGACGGTCGTGTTCCTCCAGGCCGCCGTGGGGGCGGAGCGGTAGGACCCTTCCGGCGGGCGGGCGGTCAGGCCGGGATCCGGCGGAGGGTGGTGAACTGGAGGACGGCGAAGAGCGCGACGGTGCCGGCCTGCAACGGGATCCAGACGTAACCCGCGGTGGTCGGCTCGAACCACAGCTCCATCGCCACCACGCTGAGCAGCGTCCAGCCCAGGTTGATGTCGACCACCGCCCGCACCGCGGTCCGCGACGGCTGCGGACGGGTGGCCAGCAGGCCGACCGCCAGGCCGAACACCGTCAGCACGGCGCCGAGTTCGAGCAGGGTCGAGCGGCCCACCCCCAACAGGTCGCCGAGCGGGCCGGAGAAGGCCAGGTAGGCGAGGCCGTTGCCGCCGCTGACCACGGCGTCGAGGGCGAGGAACCGGCGCAGCGCCGTCCAGGAGGCGGGGGCGGTCCGGCGGGCGGTGGTGACGGTGTGGGCGGACATGGCGGATCGGCCTCCGGCAGTGGGGTGGGATCCCGGTCGGCGCTCCGCCGCCGGGTGGGCACCACTGTGCCGGGCGGCCGGACGGCCGTCGATTACCTCCGAGGTCATACGCCCGCCTCCGGGGTCGTGCGCCCGCCTCCGGGCTCGCGCCCCGCGCCCGGCCGGGTCAGGGCCGGGAGGCGCGCGGCCGGACGGCCTCGGCGCCCGGCGGCCGCAGTGGCACGCCCGCGCGCTTGACCGCCCGCGCGACGATCGCCGTCTCGGCGCGGCCCACGCCCAGCGGGCCCAGGGTGTCCGTGACGAACCGGTAGAGGCCGCCGTGGTCCGGGCAGAACACCGCGGCCATCAGATTGGCCGGCCCGCTGGTCGCGAACACACCGTGCACCTGCGGGTGCCGGCCGAGCGCCGCGCCGACGGCCGCGAGCCGGCCCGGCGGCACGTCCAGCCACAGGTTGGCGTCCACCGCGAGCCCCAACAGCCGCGGGTCGACGCTGACATGGGTGCGCAGCAGCCCGGCCCCGTCCAGCCGGTGCAGCCGGCGCCGGACGGTGGACTCGGGGGTGCCGGCCGCCGCCGCCAGCATCGCGTGCGACTGCCGGGCGTCCTCGCCGAGCCGGGCCAGCAGATCGCGGTCCAGCGCGTCCAGCGACACGCCCCCGGGGGCGGGGCGGGCAGCCGCGGGTTCGGCGAGCGCGGCCGCCTCCGCCTCCTCCAGATGGCCGGAGCGCCACTGGCCGGCGTCCGCGAAGGCGTGCAGCACGGCGTGGACGGTGGTCTCGGTGACCGCGGCGGTGGCGGGCAGCTGCCCGTGCAGCAGCCGGTCGCGGGCACCGGCCCCGGCGAGCATCACCGCGCCGACCTCCTGGCCGCCGAGCATGACGTCGACGAAGGGCACGTCCGGCCGCTCGGCCAGTGCCCGGGCGACGGCGTCGCCCTTGCCCCGCAGCACCCGGATCCGCAGCAGCAGCGCGCCGACCGCCGCGTCCTCGACGTCGGGCATCCGGACCACCCGGACCAGGCCGGTCCAGGCCGGTCTGCTGGAGCCGAACGAGCCGGCGGGTGACCGTGCGCGGGGAGACGCCGAGCACCTCGGCGATCCGCCCGGCCCCGGCCCGGCCGTTCACCTGGAGCGCGCAGACCAGCCGGCGGTCCAGGGTGTCCAGCACAGTGTCCGGATCAGCAGCAGCGACGTCCATGGTGTCCGATCTCCGTCGTCCGTCCCGCACCGGACGTCCTGTCCGGGCGCTCCGACGGTACTCCTTGACCACACGACCACGAGGAACGGGAGCGGGACCATGGGCGACATCGAGGTGCGGGAACTGCGGACGCTGCTGCCGGCCGTGGAGGCGGCGGTCCGGGAGGTCGGCGCGCGACTGGCCGAACAGCGGCCGGCCGAGCCCTGCCCGGAGTTCGGCCTGGCCGGGGCAATGGCGCGGTTCACCGGGTACGACGGCCCGGCGGCCGCCGAACTCCGCGCGCGGCTGGGCGCGTTGCACCCGGAGGCGGGCTGGGTGGAGGACGAGTTCGACGGCGCGGCGCCGACCGAGGGCGAGTGGTGGCTGTGCGACGCCATGGACGGCGCGGTGCAGTTCCTGCTCGGGCTGCCGCAGTGGGCGGTGACCGCGACCCTGGTGCGCGACGGCGCGGCGGTGCTGGCCGTGGTGCACGCCCCGCAGCTCGGCGCCCGCACCTACCGGGCGGTGCGCGGCGGCGGGGCGGAGCTGGACGGGCGGCCGATCGCCCCCGTGGAGCGGGAGTTGGCGGCGACGGTGGCCGGGACCAGCCAGCCGCCGGCGGTCGCCGCCGACCCGGTGGCGCTGCGGCGGGCGGGCGCCTCGCTGTCGGCGGTGGCGGGCGCGGTGCTGGCCGTCCGCAATCCGGGGCCGACCTCGCTCCAAGTGGCCCAGGTCGGCTCCGGACACCTGGGCCTGTTCTGGGAGTTCGGCACGGACGCGGCCAATCTGCTGCCCGGCGCGCTGGTCGCGGCGGAGGCGGGAGCGGCGGTCACGGACGCCGCCGGGGCCGCCTGGACACCCGCCGCGGACGGCTTCCTGGCCGCCGCGCCGGGCCTCCACCGGCAGGCCCTCCTACTGCTGAAGGATCTTGACTGACCGTCAGATGCCGAAGAGAGTGGCCGCGTTGTCGTGGCAGACGGCGCGCAGCCAGTCCTCCCCCAGCCCGAGCCGGTCCAGCGCGTCCAGCTGGTGCCCGTACCGGTAGGGGATGTTGGGGAAGTCACTGCCGAGCAGGACCTTGTCCCCGAGGGCGCGCAGCCGGGGCAGCTCGGCGGGCGGGAAGGGGGTCTCCCCCTCGGAGAAGTCGGTGAACGCCATGGTGGTGTCCAGCCGGACGCCGGGGTACCGCTCGGCGAGGTCGAGGAAGTCGGTGTACTCGGGCAGGCCGAGGTGGGCCACCACCAGGACCAGCCGGGGGTGCCGGGCGAGCACCGCGCCGATCGGGCCGGGGCCGGTGTACTTGCCCGGGACGGGTCCGGAGCCGCAGTGGGTGACCACCGGCGTGCCGCTCTCGGCGAGCAGTCCCCAGACCTCGTCGAGCAGTTCGTCCGCCGGGTCGTAGCCGCCGACCTGGAGGTGCGCCTTGAACACCCGGGCGCCGCCGGCCAGCGCCCGGGCCACGTAGCCGGGCGCGCCGGGCTCGGGGTGGAAGGTCGCGGTGTGCAGGCAGTCGGGGGTGCGGGCGGCGAAGTCCGCGGCCCAGGCGTTCAGCCACTCGGCCATCCCCGGCTTGTGCGGGTAGAGCATCGCGGTGAACGCCCGGACACCGAACTCCCGCAGCCGGGCGACTCGTTGCTCCTCCGCCTCGCGGTAGGCGATCGGCCAGGGGCGGCCGGTCAGCGGGCCGGTGGCGTCGAAGTACGCCCACACCTTGTCGAGCACGTTCTTCGGCATGAAGTGGGTGTGGACGTCGATCAGGCCGGGCAGGCCGAGGTGCTGCCAGAAGGCGCGCACCCCGGCCGCCTCGGCCTCGGGGTAGGACCTGCTCATGCGGCGGGCACCGGCCGGGCGCGGTCGATGATCGCCGCGGCGTCCGGGCCGGGCGGCAGGGTGCCGAACGCGGCGCCGTGGTCGCCGCCGAGCCGGGAGGCGCAGAACGCGTCGGCGACCGCCGGGTCCCCGTACCGGACCAGCAGCGAGCCCTGGAAGGCCAGCGCCATCGCCTCCACCAGCCGGCGGGTGCGGTACTCCAGCTGGTCGAGGTCGGTGAGCTGCTTGCGCAGCCCGGCGACGGCCGTGTCGAGCCTGCGGTCGGCGCCCGCCGCCGCGTCCAGCTCGCCGAGGAAGGCGTCGACGGTCTCCGGGTGCTTGGCCATGGCGCGCAGCGCGTCCAGGGCGGCGACGTTGCCGGAGCCCTCCCAGATCGAGACCAGCGGCGCCTCCCGGTAGAGCCGGGGCATGCCGGACTCCTCGACGTAGCCGTTGCCGCCCAGGCACTCCAGGGCCTCGGCGGCATGCGCCGGACCGCGCTTGCAGACCCAGTACTTGGCGACGGCCAGGCCGAGCCGGCGGACCAGCGCCTCCTGCTCGTCCCCGGCGAGGGCGGCGTCGGTGGCCTGGGCGAGCCGCATCGCCACGGTGGTGGCCGCCTCGGACTCCACCACGAGGTCGGCGAGCACATTGCGCATCAGCGGCTGGTCGACCAGCGCCCGGCCGAACGCCCGGCGGTGCAGGGCGTGCTGGACGGCCCGGGTGGCCCCGAGCCGCATCCCGGCGGCGGCACCGATCGTGCAGTCCAGCCGGGTCATGTTGACCATCTCGATGATGGTCCGCACCCCGCGCCCCTCCTCGCCGACCAGCAGTCCGTACGCCTCCTCGTACTCGATCTCGGCGGAGGCGTTGGACTTGTTGCCGAGCTTGTCCTTGAGCCGCTGGAGGCGGAGCCGGTTGCGGCTGCCGTCCGGCAGGACGCGCGGCAGCAGGAAGCAGCTGAGCCCGCCCGGTGCCTGGGCGAGGGTGAGGAAGAGGTCGGACATCGGCGCCGAGGTGAACCACTTGTGGCCGGTGAGCCGGTAGCTCCCGTCGGGCTGCGGGACGGCGGTCGTGGTGTTGGTGCGGACGTCCGAGCCGCCCTGCTTCTCGGTCATCGACATGCCGGCGATCAGACCGCGCTTGCCGTGCGGCTCGCGCAGCCCGAAGTCGTACTCGGTGGCGGCGAGCAGCGGTTCGAACTCGGCGGCCAGCACGGGGGTGGTACGCAGCGCGGGAACGGCGGCGTAGGTCATCGAGACGGGGCAGGTGTGGCCGGCCTCGACCTGGCTCCAGACGTGGAACTTGGCGGCGCGGGCGGTGTGCGCGCCGGGCCGGTCGTCCCGCCAGGGCGCGGCGTGCAGGCCGTGGCCGACGGCGGTGCGCATCAGCTCGTGCCAGTACGGGTGGAACTCGACCTCGTCGATCCGGTGGCCGAAGCGGTCGTGGGTGCGCAGCACCGGCGGGTGCTCGTTGGCCAGCCGCCCCCACTCGGCGGCCTGCTCGGAGCCGGCCAGCCGGCCGAGGGCGCGCAGTTCGGGCTCGGCCCAGCCGGCGCCGGCCCGGTGCAGGGCCGCGAGCAACGCGGGGTCGGCGGCGGTGTCGTGCCCGTACGGGGGCGGGGCCTGGTTGGTGACCTCATGCGTCGCTGTCATCGCGTTCTCCAAGCGCTCGGAGGGTGAAGGAGACGAGGGCGGGGACCACGGCGCCGGGGGCGGCCCCGGGGCCGTGCGGGGGTACCGCGGCGAGCGGGCCGGTGAGGGCCTCGGCGGTCGCGCCGACGATCGCGGCGGCGGTCAGCTGGGGGTCCTGGGGCGGCAGCCGCCCGGCGGCGAGCGCGCTGGCGATCTCGGCGGCGAGCACATCGCGGAAGGTGCGGCGGAAGACCAGGCGCTCGGCGTCCACCACGGTGTCGGCCGGTTCGACCAGCAGCGCGTGGGCGAGCCGGGGGGCGCGCAGGGCGCGGGCGGCGAAGGTCTCCACGACGGCCGCGATCCGGTCCCGGGGGGTGTCGTGCCGGGCGACGGCCTCGTGCACGGCGGCCACCTCCCGGGTGACCACCCGGCGGAAGAGCTCGACCGAGAGTTCGGCCTTGTTGGCGAAGTGCCCGTACATCGAGCCGGTGGCGATACCGGCCCGCTCGGCCACCGCGGCCATGCTGCAGCCGCCGTAGCCGCGCTCGGCGAGCAGGCCGACCGCGGCCTGGAGCACCGCCTCGCGCTGGGCGTCCAGGCGGGCCTGCACGGCGGGGGTGCGACGGTAGGCCATGGAAGTATTGAAGCACTGATTCAGTGCTTCGGGGAGGCGTCGGACACCTTCGGGTCGGGTCCGGATCGCGCCCGGGCCCGAGCCTCCGGGAACGGCGGAGGGCCGCCCGTCACCGGGCGGCCCTCGCTTCGTACGGTCCCGCGAGCGCGGGCGGTCCCGCGAGCGCGGGCGGTCCCGCAGGCGCGGGAGGTCCGGACTACAGCCGGACGCGATCCTGCTTCAGCCCCTCGACGTCCAGCGGGCCGATCGGCGGCACCTGGTACTGCCCGGTCAGCGCGCGGGCCGAGGCGTCCGCGCCGAGGCCGGCCCACTCCAGCACCTTCGCGGTGGCCGCCGCCGACTCGTCGGCCGGCAGCTTGGCGATGTTGGAGCCGTGGTTGCCCCCCGGCACCGTGTAGACGTAGCTGTCCTCACTGCCCCACCCGAGCCGGAACGGCTCGGCGCCCCACGGGTCGTTCTGGCCGTAGACGTAGATGATCCGCTCGGCCGAGTTCCGCACCCAGCGGTCGATGTCGCGCATCGCGGACGGGTCGAAGCGCATCGGGATGGAACGCGGCACATAGGTGCGCGGCGCGTACAGCTCCTTGTAGTCGTAGTGCAGCAGGCCCTTGAGGGCCGAGACGTCGAAGGAGGGCGAGCCCAGCTCGGTACCGGCCTGGTAGTAGTACGCGGTGTACCCGGCGAGCGACTGGTCGCTGTTGCCGGTGATGCCGGACTGCGTGTCGAGCCAGGCGTACAGCGCGTCGTCGGTGCCGGCGGCGCCCGGGACGTTCACGCAGTCGGCCGCCAGGCTGTACTGCCAGAACGCCCAGACCGAGTCCAGCACGGCCAGCTCGTACGCCTTGTCGGCGCTGCCGATGGTGGTGAAGGTGGAGCCGGCGGCGACGTTGTCGGCGGCGTAGCGGGGCTCCAGCCGGTCACGGCGGGCCAGCAGTTCACGCTGGGTGGCGGTCAGCGCGGCCCGGCACTCCGGGGTCCCGACGTTGCGGAAGAACCGGCTGTACGCGGAGTCCTCGCGCTCGTCGACGTCGTTCGGGGCGACGTAGGCGATGGTGCCGGCCACGTCGTCCGGGAAGTAGCGCCGGTGGTAGGTGGAGGACATGCCGCCCTTGGAGGCGCCGGTGGAGAGCCACTCCTGGTGGTAGATCCGCTTCAGCGCGGTGATCAGCCGGTGCGCGTCGGTGGCCGCCTGCTTGATGCCGGCCTTGCTCCAGTCGGCGGGCTCGGGGCGGGACGGCGTGAAGTAGCGGTACTCGATGGAGACCTGGTTGCCGTCGACCAGCCGGGCCGGCTCGGTGCGGGAGGGCGTGGTGCGCAGCGTGTAGCCGTTGGTGTAGAACACGGTCGGCCGGTCGTAGCCCTTGTGCAGCACGCTCAGCCGCTGCTGGAAGGTGCCCAGCCAGGGGCGGGCGTGGTCGATCGGCTGGGTGTAGGTGAGCAGGAAGTAGCGGTGGCCGGTGGTGGTGGGCTGCTCCTCGGTGACGGTCATGCCGGGGATCCCGGCCAGCCGGTCCTTGATGTCGGCCGACGGGTCGTCGGCGACCGAGGACGCGACGCCCTCGGGGCCGGCGGTGCCGGTCGTCCCGGCGGTCCGGGCGAGCGCCGTCGGGGCGAGGCCGAGGCCGAGCAGCGGTATCAGCAGAACGGCGACCAGCAGCCTTCTGATCGTGGTGGTCATCAACTCTCCATCGGGTCAACGGAACTGTGCGGTGTTCTGGTCCGAACTCTCCGGCAGTCGGCGCGCCGCCGCCGGGCGGACCGGCCGTCCGGTAGACGGCCGAATGGGCCACCCGCCGGTCGCGGATGGCCCATCGGGGAAAAAGTGCCGGTCAGGGGCGCGGCAGGGTGCAGCCGGCCCTGGTGAGGTCGAGCTTGTTCCCGGCGCCGAAGCAGGCGGGGATGATGTACGTCTCCTGGGCGTAGCCGATGCCCCGGCGGACGGTCACCGCGCCGTTCTGGTCCACCTCGCACGGGTTGTTCAGCGTGCAGCGCTGGCCGTCCTCGTTGATGGTGTTGTTCACCGCGACGACCTGCCCGCTGTTGGCGTCGACCACCGGGGAGCCGGAGGTGCCGCCGATGACGTTGCAGGTGGAGGTGTAGCGGAGGGAGTCCTTGAAGGTCCAGTCCGCTTCCTTGAGCCGGTAGGCGAAGCCGTCGGCCGAGCAGGAGTAGATCTTCTTCCAGTACCCGGACACGACCTTGATCGAGCTGCCCTGGACGGGGTGGGTGGCCGCGACGGTCAGCGGGGCGATGCCGTAGCGCGACTGGATCGCGGCATAGGTGGTGTTCAGCTGGTAGATCGACACATCGGTGTCGGTCATGGTGCCGTAGACCATCTTGCTGGCCTTCACCGTGCCGAGCGATCCGCCGCTCGCGTTGAGCAGGGTGAAGCTGCGGCTGGAGGCCTGGTTGGTGACCACCTGGCCGGGGCCGGGCATGCCGGACTCCAGGCAGTGGCCGTTGGAGAGCACCAGGGCCGGGTCGTTGGCGGTCGAGGCGGGGAACCGGACCAGCGAACCGGAACAGTTGCTCAGCGCCACCGTCCCGGCGAACGTGACGGCGGCGGCCTTCCCGGCCTGCGGCGACGTCGCGGTCGTACTCGTACCGGCGGTGGACGCGGTCGCGGCGGGGGCGCCCGCCAGGGCGGTCGCCCCGGCGAACAGGAGCGCGGCGGCCGTGCCTATGAGCGGCTTCTTCATGAGAGACCTCTCGATGTGTATCGGCGTGGGGGTGCCCCAAAGCTGGCGCGGACATGACGCCCTGTCAAGGGTCCTGTCGCCGCAGCCCGGACCAGAGGGCCGTGTTCCGGCCGCCGGACCCCGGTACTGTGGCCGGGACGGCAGGAAGACCATCTGGGGGGCTGACATGACCGGCGACCACCGCACCGACGACGCACGACGCGGACCGACCGGAGGCCGGCTGCTCGCGGTCAGCGACCTGCACGTCTCCTACCAGCAGAACCGCGACCTGGTGGAGCAGTTGCGCCCGGGCTCGCCCGACGACTGGCTGATCGTGGCCGGCGACGTGTCCGAGTCCACCACCACCATCCGCTGGGCCCTGGGCCTGCTGGCCGAACGCTTCGCCAAGGTCGTCTGGGCGCCCGGCAACCACGAACTGTGGACCCACCCCAACGACCCGGTCCAGGTGCGCGGCGTCGAGCGCTACCAGCACCTGGTGGACATGTGCCGCGAGCTCGGCGTGGTGACCCCCGAGGACCCGTACCCGGTGTGGACCGGCGCCGGCGGCCCGGTCGCGGTCGCCCCGCTGTTCCTGCTCTACGACTACACCTTCCGGGCCCCCGGCACCTCCACCAAGGAGGAGTCCCTGGCCGCCGCGTACGAGACCGGCGTGGTCTGCGCGGACGAGCGCTTCCTGCACCCCGACCCGTACCCCGACCGCGACTCCTGGTGCCGCGAGCGCGTCCGGCTGACCGAGAAGCGCCTCGTCGAGCACGACCCCGAACTGCCGCTGGTCCTGGTCAACCACTACCCGCTGGTCCGCCAGCCCACCGAGATCCTCTGGTACCCCGAGTTCGCCCAGTGGTGCGGCACCGAGCTGACCGCGGACTGGCACCGCCGGTTCAACACCGCCACGATGATCTACGGGCACCTGCACATCCCCCGGCGGACCAGCTACGACGGGGTGCCGTTCGAGGAGGTGTCGCTCGGCTACCCGCGCGAGTGGGGGCGGCGCGGCCTGCCGGACCCGCTGCTGCGCGAGGTGTTCCCGGACGCGTGAGGCGGCGCGCGCCGGGGTGTCCGTCCCCCCGGCGCGCCTCCTCCGCTACTCCGGTTCGCCCTCCGCCACCGGCTCAGGACGCGCCAGCGTCACCGTCAGCTGCCCGTCCGACACCTCCGCGACCAGCGTGTCCCCCTCCCGGACCGTGCCGTCCAGCAGCAGGTCCGAGATCCGGTTGTCCAGCTCCTGCTGGATGGTGCGGCGCAGCGGCCGGGCCCCGAACGCCGGCTGGTAGCCGAGGTTCACCAGCAGTTCCTTGGCCTCGTCGGTCACCTCCAGGTCGACGTCCTGGGCCTTCAACCGGCGCCGGGTGCGGTCCAGCATCAGGTCCACCACCTGCAGCAGGTCCTTGCGGGTGAGCGCGTGGAAGACGATCACCTCGTCGATCCGGTTGAGGAACTCCGGCCGGAACTGCGAGCGCAGGTCCCGCATCAGGTCGTCGCGGATCTCGTCGACATCGCCCGCGTGGTCGAGGATCCGCTGAGAGCCGATGTTGCTCGTCATGATCAGCACGGTGTTGCGGAAGTCGACCGTACGCCCCTGGGCGTCCGTCAGCCGGCCGTCGTCCAGCACCTGGAGCAGCAGGTTGAAGACGTCCGGGTGGGCCTTCTCCACCTCGTCGAAGAGCAGCACACTGTACGGCTTGCGGCGGACCGCCTCGGTGAGCTGGCCGGCCTCGTCGTAGCCGACGTACCCGGGCGGGGAGCCGACCAGCCGGGAGACGGTGTGCTTCTCCTGGAACTCGCTCATGTCGAAGCGGATCATCCGGTCCGGGTCGCCGAACAGCAGCGCGGCCAGCGCCTTGGCCAGCTCGGTCTTGCCGACACCGGTCGGGCCGAGGAACAGGAAGGATCCGGTCGGGCGGTCCGGATCGCCCATCCCGGCCCTGCCGCGACGGACCGCCTGGGCCACCGCGGTGACCGCCCGGTCCTGCCCGATCACCTTCTCGTGCAGGTGCTCCTCCAGCCGGAGCAGCCGCTCCCGCTCGGTCGCGTTCAGCTCGGCGACCGGGATCCCGGTCCGGCCCGAGAGCACCTGCGCGATGTCGTCCGCGGTGACCGCGACGACCTCCTCGCGGGCCTCGGCGACCGCCGCCAGCTCGTCCTCGGTCTGCCGCAGCTCGGTCTTCAGATTGGCGGCCCGGACGAACTCCTCGTCCGCCACCGCCTCCTCCAACTCCCGGCGCAGCTTGGTGATCCGGTCCCGCACCGGCATCGCGACCGTGGAACCGCCCAGGCCGCGCAGCCGCACCCGCGCACCGGCCTGGTCCAGCAGGTCGATCGCCTTGTCCGGCAGGAAGCGGTCGCTGACGTAGCGGTCCGACAGGGTCGCCGCCGCGTCCAGCGCCTCGTCCGTGAACCGCACCTGGTGGTGCGCCTCGTAGGCGTCGCGCAGGCCCCGGAGGATCTCGACCGTCTCCTCCACCGTCGGCTCGGGCACCAGCACCGGCTGGAAGCGGCGCTCCAGCGCGGCGTCCTTCTCCACGTACCGGCGGTACTCGTCCAGGGTGGTCGCCCCGACCACGCTCAACTCACCGCGGGCCAGGGCCGGCTTCAGGATGTTGCCCGCGTCCATCGAGCCCTCTCCCCCGCCGCCCGCGCCGACCACGGTGTGCAGCTCGTCGAGGAACAGGATCACGCTCTGCTCGGCCGCCGTGACCTCGTCGATCACGTTCTTCAACCGCTCCTCGAACTCGCCCCGGTACTTGGAACCGGCCACCAGCGCGGTCAGGTCGAGCGTGACGACCCGCTTGTCCTTGAGGATCTGCGGCACGTCCCCCGACACGATCCGCTGCGCCAGCCCCTCCACGATCGCCGTCTTGCCGACCCCCGGCTCACCGATCAGCACCGGGTTGTTCTTGGTCCGGCGGGACAGGATCTCGACGGTCTGCTCGATCTCCTGGGCCCGACCGACGACCGCGTCCAGCCGGCCCGCCCGCGCCTCCTCGGTGAGGTCGCGCCCGTACTCGTCCAGCGTCGGCGTCGCACTCGGCTGCCCACCACCGCTGCCACCGGCCGCGCCCCGCCCGTCCAGCACCGTGCGCAGCGCGTCCTGCGACGGCGCCGCGTTGCGCACCGCCGCCCCCGCCCCCGACCGCTCCTCCTCCAGCAGCGCGCCGAGGATGTGCTCCGGCCCGATGTACGAGGCCCCCGCCGCCTGCGACCGCGCGTGCGCCGCCAACAGCGCCCGCTTGGCCGCCGGCGTCAGCCCCGGCCGCCCCTCCTCCCCCGACGCCTGCACCCCGGACGGCAGCGCCTTGTCCAGATCCCCCGCCAACCGGTCCGGATCCACCCCCGCCCGCTCCAGCATCCGCCGCGACGGATCCACCCGGGTGGCCGCCCACATCAGATGCCCGGTGTCGAGATCACTCCCCCCACCCTCGGCCGCCCGCCGAGCAGCCGCCGCGAGCAACTCCTGCGCCGACTCACTCAACAACCGCCCGATCGGCACCCGCTGCACCGCGGGCGGCGAGGCCAACGGGCTCATCCCGAAGAACCGGCTGAGCAGATCCGAAAACGGGTCGTTCGACCCGAACGGCGGCATGGTCACGGAGGATCACCTCTCCCAAGCGTTGTGCGCCCACCCAAACACACCCCACCCCACCCCGCCTCCCGACCACAGCACCCGGCTGACCTCGTCTCCCGTCAGCCCCGCTGCAGCGACAACCGCTCCCGCGCCGCCCTCGGCATCCCCGCCACCACCCGCTCCCAGGAGTGCTCCACCATCTCCCGCAACTCCTCGTCCGGGACGGTCGAATCCAGCACGACCGTGATCCAGTGCCGCTTGTTCATGTGATACCCGGGCCCCACCGCCGCGTACTGCCCCCTCAGGTGCACCGCCAGCCCCGGCTCACACTTCAGCGTCACCCGCTCCTCCCCCAGCACCGCGAACACCTTCCCCACCACCTTCAACACCGTCACCCCAGGCCCGAACGCCTCGTCGTCCGTCACCCCCGGCAACCCCGAAGCAACCTCGAACAACTCCTCCGCCACCATCCGCGTCCCCTTCCCTCCGACCCCGTAGGCCGATCACGAAACCGTACGCTCCGCGCCTGCGCGGGGCGAAGGCAGCAGCGTCGGCGAGCGGCCGGTCCTGCTCGACCGATGGCCTTCTTGTCAGAGTGCGCGCCTCGTGCTGATCTCGTGTCAGCGCCGGAGCGGAGGGGGCAACGTGGCGGAACTGACGGTCAAACCGTGGCGACGGGCGGACAAGGATCGGCTGTACGTCAACCTGGCCGGTCCCCGTGGCCAGGCGGTCGCGTGGCTGGACTGCCGAACCGGGGTCGTCACGATCACCGATGGCGCCCATGAATCGTCGGCGCTCGACAAGGTCAGGGAGTGGTGCCGGACCTGCGGTTGGGCGATCCCACCGCTGACCGTGGTCCACAAGTTCTCACCGCCAGCCTCGCCACCCGCCTCGCCGCCCGTACCCCCTCGCCCCACCTCCCCACCGGCGGTGCTGCCCGCCCTGGCGCCGTTCACGGTCGACGACGACCTCGCCTCAAACCGTCCCGGAGAAGGCGTCCGAGGCATGATCCAGGCCGATCAGAGCAAGCGGACATGGCTGGTCCGCGTGGCGGCCAAACTCTCCGGCGACGACCTCACCCGCTCGGAGCTGAGCAAGGGACTCGACGGGGAGAGGTTCGTCGGCGGGCTGCTCGACGGCCTGCGGGCCCACGGCTGGTACGTGCTGCACGCCGTCCCGCTCCCGAGCGGTGCGGACATCGACCACATGGTGATCGGGCCGCCCGGAGTGTTCACGGTGAACACCAAGCACCACCCCGACGCCACGGTCTGGGTCGGGGACAAGCGGATCACCGTCAACCGCAACAGCTACCCGTACATCGAGAAGTCCAGCCTCGAAGGCAGCAGGACCGCCGAACTCCTGCACCGCTGGTGCGGCCTCGCGGTCCCGGTGCACCCGGTCATCGCCGTCGTGGGCGCCCGAACACTGACCCACAAGGGAAACCCCGCCGTCGATGTGGTCGACGGCACCCGGATCGCGGGCGTCCTCGCCTCCCGCCCTCCGATTCTCGAAGCCCACCGCGCAGCGGCCGTCTTCGACGTCGCGCGTCGCCGAAGCGTCTGGGCCCAGTTCGGTCGCCGTACCGGTTGAGCCACCCGGCCGGGAGGCGATTGGGACGCCAGAAACGATCAAGGGCCAGTTCGGGAGGATCCTGCCTCCGAACTGGCCCTTCTCCGCTGTGGGCGCGGACGGTTTCGAACCGCCGACATCTGCTTTGTAAGCCTTCGTCTACCCCACGTCGACCTGGTGCGGCGCACCGGCTGACCCGCTCGAGGAAGTCGCAAGCGTTCGCCGTTGTTCGCTGGCGTACGGGCCCACTGCAACTAGACATCAGACCCGACGACGTACTGAGGCTTACGGTCTGTCCTTGAACGTCAGTTGGAAAAGTGACGCGCTTGCCGCTGGGCTCAGCCCGCCACTACTGCACCCGTCAAGATAGCGAAGATGATGCTGCCGATGATGGACTCGCTGGAACCAGCGATGACAGTCCGGAGAGACTGCCACCAACGCCGAACATAAGCCTTCACAGTGTTCATCTGGTCTCCCCTCGCCCGCGCCACAGTCAACGCAATTTGGTTGGAGGAGAGCCGGAGGACGAACGCAACGAGTGTCAGCAGTGCAAGGCCCGACAGCAGTGCCGGGCTCAACTCAGCGACCCTCACAGTCTCTCACGTCTGCACGCGGGCAACAGAGCGATTTGGCCGGTAGAGCTGAGTGTCAGCCCACTGGAACAGTGGAGCACGGAAAGGGCCGTCAAGGACCGGGTGCGGCGGCAGCCGGACCTCCGTGATCGCCGGGGCGTCGCCGATCAGCGCATCGCCTTCGTGAAGGTCGGACGCCACGTCCGCATCCCGGCGTCGGCCGTCGCCGAGTACATCGCCGCCCGCACGGTCCAGCCGGTCAGCCGGACCCGTCAGCTGCGGAGGGCCGCCTGATGACCAACACCAAGGGGAACCGCCGGCGCTTCGGATCGCTCCGCCAACTGCCCTCCGGACGCTGGCAGATCCGCTACCCGGACCCGGTCACCGGGCTGATGCGCAACGGGGAGGAGACCTACCCGACCAAGACCGATGCCGAGATCGCGCTCACGCTCATCGAGGCGGACATCAAGCGCGACAAGTGGACCGACCCCGACGCCGGGAAGGCCAAGCTCGGCGACTTCGCCGCCACCTGGCTCCGGGACCGCAAGCTGGAGGAGAGCACCCGCGAGCGGTACGCGATCACCCTGCGCCAGTACATCCAGCCCGGCCTGGGCCACCGGACGCTCGCCGAGATCACCCCGGCACGGGTACGGTCCTGGCGCTCCGCGCTGCTGGAGGACGGGGCCGGCGAGCCCTCGGTGGTCAAGGCGTACCAGCTGCTGCGGGCCATCATGAACACTGCCCTCGACGACGAGTTGATCCAGCGCAATCCGTGCCGGATCAAGGGCGCCGACACCTACGACGTGCCGGAGCGGCCCGTCCTCTCCGTCACCGAGGTGTTCGCCGTCGCCGACGCGATCGGACCGCGCTGGCGGGCCCTGGTCCTGCTGACCGCCTTCACCACGCTCCGCTTCGGCGAGCTCGCCGCGCTCCGCCGCCGGGACGTCGACCTGGCGAACCGACTCGTCCGGGTGCAGCGCAACCAGGCGGAGCTGAACAGCGGACGCCTCTACGACAAGGCACCCAAGAGCCGCGCGGGCTTCCGACCGGTAGCCTTCCCCGCCGAGATCGTCGACGACCTGGCCCACCACCTCGACCGCTATGCCGGCCCCGGCCCCGACGGCCACCTGTTCATCGGACCCCGCGGCGGCAAGCTCCGCCGGAGCAACTTCCGGGACGGCTGGATCCGGGCCCGCACCGCGGCCGGGGTGAGTGAAGATGCCCACTTCCACGACCTGCGGCACACGGGCAACACGCTCGCCTCGCAGAACGGGGCCAGCACCCGGGAGCTCATGACCAGGATGGGCCACAGCAGCACACGGGCCGCGCTCATCTACCAGCACATGACCAGCGACCGGGACCGGGCCATCGCCGATCGGATGGGCGAAGCCGTCCGCCAGGCGCTCGGGGACTTCAGGGCAAAACTGGGGATATAAGGCACGCGAATGGTGGCGCGGGACAAGTAGGAGCTCAAAAACGATCAAGGGCCAGTTCGGGAGGATCCTGCCTCCGAGCTGGCCCATCGCGTGGGCAGGCACAGACGGTTCGAACCACCGCCCAACTTCCCAGCCCTTCTCTGGTGGACCAAGAGATGGCGTCAAACGAAGAACCACACCCCGCATCGAAAATGAGCCCGTCTTTGCATCAGGCCGTGGGAAGCTGAACGACCACAAAGCTCGGGGAGGGGACGTACAAGTGGTCGAAGCGGCATCTGAACAGCACGAGAGTGTGGTCGATCAGTACGTACTTGAGCACAGCGAACCATTTTTCTTCAGCCGGCACGGCCGTGTGGAGTTCATCGTCTTCGAGCAGCACCTGGCATCTCTCGCATGGCTGCGCAGGAAGGTCGGAGAAGCCGTCGACCAGGAGACGACGGCGTTGTCGACCCTCCGAAGGAGCGGTGAGCGCAGAGTCCCAGGTTGGGAAGCCGAGAGCGACATGGTGCTCGATGACTCCCTGCTCGTCCTTGACACTGACACTCGGCAGATCGGCGCTGGGATCATCATCGTGTCAGCCGCCGCAGCCCTTGAAGCGCTCATGAACGAGATGCTGCGTGAACCCACGGACCGCCGGTTTCGCAAGGCTGGACTGGCCCGAAAGGCCGACGTGCTGGCTGCACGTTGGCAAGGGGAGGGCGATCTGGCGGAGTTCGCCGAGCACATCTCGTGGCTAAGAGTTCGGCGGAACGCATTCGCGCATCAGCTCATTGCCGACGATGAGGATGACGATGCCAAGCATTGCCCGTGGACCTTCGACGACGCCATGGCCGAAGAAGCCCTTCAACGGCTCGGTGCCGTCGCCGAGACGTTGGAGGAGATCTGGGAGCAACGGCTCAGGCCGCAGGGCTCAGATACCCTTCCGGGCGACACCGTACGCCAGGCCCCCGGTGAGCAAGGGCCTGCACCGGAGGTATCTGGCACAGGGGTGGCACGGGACGGGTAGGAGCACAGAAACGATCAAGGGCCAGTTCGGGAGGATCCTGCCTCCGAACTGGCCCTTCTCCGCTGTGGGCGCGGACGGTTTCGAACCGCCGACATCTGCTTTGTAAGAGCAGCGCTCTACCACTGAGCTACGCGCCCCCGGTCGGGCGGGTCCCGGGGTGGGGCGCACGACGAGTGCCTAGGGTACCTGGTCCCGGGGGGTGGTGTGGTGCAGGTGGTGGGGCGGGTGGGGTGCCGGGTCCGGGGGGTGATCGGGAAGAATGGTGGTGGACCAGCGGTCGGGAACCAGGGAGCGCGCAGTGAGGGTGGCCGGCGGAGGCGGGGGGGGGGCCGAGGCGCTGGTGCTGCCGGTGGTGGTCGCGGGGGCGTTGGGGGCCGCGGCGGCGGCGTCGTTCGGGGCCGGCGGGGGCTGGTGGGGGCGGCGCGGCGGTGACGGCATGCGGGCGGACGCCCGGGCGGCCAGGGATGCGGCGCAGCAGGCGTTCTACGACGTCGACTCGACCCAGCGCGAGGTGCGGCTGGCGGTGGAGACGGTGCGTTCCGTCGGGGACAGTGCGACGGCCCGGCGGGCGGTCGCGGACTTCGAGGCGATCTCGGGCCGGGTCGACCAGGTGACCGTGAACTACCTGTCCGCCCTGGACGCGCACGACCTGGACGCGGAGGAGCTGGAGTCCGGTGCGGCCGCGCGGGCCAAGCACCAGTTGGACGATGTGAAGGGCCAGCTCGGTTCGGCGCTGTCGGAGCTGAACGACTTCCTGCGCAGGCTGCAGCCGACGCTGGAGCGGGCCGAGTCGCAGCTGATGCGGGTGGCCCCGGCGGTGGAGCAGGCCAAGCGGGCGCTGCTGGACGCCAGTAACGCGCTGGACGTGGCGCGCGGCGCCGGGCTGCGGGCGGACGGGCCGGCGGCGCGGCTGGCCGAGTTGGCGCCGGAGCTGGGGCGGCTGAACGAGGGGGTGGCCCGGCACGGGGTGCCGGACACGCTGGAGCGCGCGGAGCGGGTGAAGGAGCGCGCGGAGGCGATCGCGGCGGAGGTCGGGCACCTGCCGGAGCGGGCCCGGGAGATCGACCGGCGGGTGGCCAGTCTGCGGACCAGGATCCAGGCGCTGGAGACCAAGGCCGGCACGGTGCCGCCGGCGCTGAGCGAGCTGCGCCGACGGTTCTCCGCCGCGTGCTGGCAGGACCTCCAGCGGGTGCCGGACCAGGTGGCGGAGGCCGGGCGGGCCGCCGAGGTCAAGTTGGCCGAGGCGGCGCGGGCCCGGGACGAGCAGCGGTGGGCGGATGCCACGGGGGCGCTGGGCACGGTGCGCGCGCTGCTGGACACGGCGGACGGGTCGGTGGTCGCGGTGAACGAGCGGCTGCGACAGCTGAACGAGGTGCAGATCGACCCGAACAAGGAGGTCGAGCGGGCCCGGTTCGCGCTGCGGGACGCCCAGCGGCTGGCGATGGCCGGGCGGCACGCGCCGGATCCGCGGCACGCCGCGCCGTTGGACGCTGCGGTGGCCCGGCTGGACCGCGCGGTGGCCGAGCTGGAGGCGGCCGGGCGGCACCCGGACTACTGGCGGTTCCTGACCGAGTTGGCGGCGGTGCGGGAGTCGGCGGCGAACGTGGTGGAGCTGATCCGCGGCGAGCTCGGCGGACAGAAGTAGGACCCGGGGCACAAGAAGAAGCAGAAGTAGGAGCGGAAGCGGGAGCGGGTGCCGGTGGCCCGGATACGCTGGCGGGTATGCCTCGTTATGACTTCCGCTGCCGCTCCTGCGGCGCCACGTTCGAGCTCCGCCGCGCGATGGCGCAGGCCAACGACCCCGCCGTCTGCCCGCAGGGGCACCCGGACACCGTGAAGCTGCTGTCGACCGTCGCCGTGACCGGTGCGGCCTCCGGCGGCGCCGCGCCGCAGCAGGCCCCGTCGGCCGGTGGCGGCGGGGGGTGCTGCGGCGGCGGCTGCTGCGGCTAGCCGGACTCCCTAGCCGGAAGCTAGGCGCCGAGGGCCGGAGTGGGGACCGGAGTCCCGACCTCGCC
The DNA here is from genome assembly GCF_000966955.1 of Streptomyces sp. NRRL S-495. Lineage (NCBI taxonomy): Bacteria > Bacillati > Actinomycetota > Actinomycetes > Kitasatosporales > Streptomycetaceae > Streptomyces > Streptomyces sp. NRRL S-495. Next base: position 10,070 of record NZ_JZWY01000077.1, on the reverse strand, counting down.
CCGGACCCGGGACAGGAAGCGGCGGGCGATCTCCTCGCCCGCCGCGACGCCGATCTCGTCGAGGGCGGTGACCCCGGGGGCCGTCCAGCCGGTGTCGGCCAGTTCGCCGTGGCCGGGGCGCCAGGCGGTGTCGGCGGCGAGCAGCAGATCGGCGTCGAGCAGCGAGTCGCCGGCCGACAGCACCGTGGACGGGCCGACCCGGCGGACGACCTCCGCCAGCGCCGCGCTCTTGCTGAGCGGCGCCGGCACCGCGTACACCTTGCGGCCCTGGAGCGAGACGGTCCAGCCGCGTTCGGCGCACCAGCCGGTGAGTTCGGCGATCCAGCCCGCCGGCAGTTCGGCGCGCTCGACGACCAGGTAGGCGAACAGCTCGTCGGCCACCCGCCGCTTGTGGGTCCACTCGGGGTCGGCGCAGAGCGCCAGGTGCTCGACCACCTCCGCCAGCGGAGCCGCCCCCTCGGCCAGCCGGCCGGCCATCTCGGTCTGCCAGTCCTCGTCCGGCACGCCGTCGACGAGCAGCCGGCCGCCGTTGGCGCAGATCGCGTAGGGCGGGACCCAACCGGGCGTCGGGCCGGGCAGGTTGACCCGCTCGTACTGGGCCCGGGTGCGGGTGGTGGCGGGGACGAGCACGGCCTCGCGGGCGAGTTCGACGAGCAGCGCGGCGGCCTGCTCGGTCATGAAGGACAGCGCCTTGCCGTCGTGCACCTCGACGGAGAGCAGGCGCGGCGCGAGCCGGTCCGGCACGTCCAGGGCGAGGGCCCGGTTGGAGTAGATCAGGGTGCGGTCGAGGTCGCTCGCGACGACGAAGCGCGGTGCGGCGGCGGATCCGCCGTCCGGGCGTGCGTGACCACTCATCGGGCTCAGGACTCCTTGGTGAGGACGGCCGTGCCGGAGGCGCCGGTCGCCCCCCGGGTGTAGCGGGGGTGGATGAGGCCGACGCAGGAGTACGGCAGGTCGTCCACCTCCTCGACCGGCACTCCCCGCTGGGCGGCGAGCAGCCGGACATGGTCGAGGTCGGCGCCGGCGCCGCGGCGGGCGAGCACCCGCCAGGGGACGCGGCGCAGCATGACCCGGGTGGTCTCGCCGACGCCGGGCTTGACCAGGTTGACGCTGTCGATGCCGTACTCGGCGCTGATCCGCTCGACGGCGGCCCAGCCGGCCCAGTCGGGGGCGCGCTCCTCGGCGTGCTCGGGGGCGAGGAACCGCTCGGCCGCCGCGAGGGCCTCGGCCCGGACGTCGGCGAAGTGGTCGGCGACGGTGTCCAGGAAGGCGCCGGAGACGTCGGCGCCGGCCAGCTCGGTGTAGTGCTTGGCGCCGTGGAAGTCATCGGGGCCGATCAGGTCGGAGCGCAGCACGGTGCGCGAGACCAGGCCGGAGACGGTCGAGTTGAGGCAGGCGGAGGGGATCAGGAAGTCGTCCCGGGTGCCGAAGGTGCGCACGCAGCGGCCGGGGTCGGCGAGGACGGCGAGGTCGGGGTCGAAGCCGGTCCCGGCGAGGGCCTCGGCGAGTTCGCGGGTGATCGCGCCCTTGCCGGTCCAGCCGTCGACGAACACCACGTCGGCGGCCCGGTGGTGGGCGTCGAGGTAGCGCAGCGCGGCCGGGTCGATGCCGCGGCCGCGGACGATCGAGACGGCGTAGTGCGGGGCGTCGAGGCCGTGTCCGGCGGCGAGCCAGCGGCGGATCAGGATGCCGACCGGCGTCCCGGCGCGGGCCAGCGAGGCGAGCACCAGGCCGGGGCCGCGCTCGCGCAGCAGCGTCTCGGCGACGGTGCCGACGGCGAGCGCGATCCGCCGGGCGGAGACCCGCAGCGCCTGGTGGAACAGCTCCTGGTACTCGGGGCTCGGCTGGTACTCGACCGGCAGCGACTCGGCGTAGTGGGCGCCGCCGCTCTGCACGGCCTCCTCGCGCTCCTCGGTGGGCGCCTCCAGGTCGACGCCGGTGAGGTCCTTGAGCAGCCAGGCCACCTCGTCGGCGCGGTAGGAGGAGAACTCGGGGCCGTACAGCGGACGTGCCGGAGCCGCCGGGGTGGCGGGGGCGGTCGGCCGGTGGGACGGCAGGACGGCGAGCACCACCCGGTCGGTGACCCGGCGCAGCTGGCCGAGCAGGGCGCGCTCGCCCTCGTGCAGGGCGGGGGTGTCGGCGGTGTCGTCGACCACCAGCACCACGGTGCCGAAGCGGCGGGCCGGGTCGGTGCCGGGGGCGACGTTGTAGGCGTAGCGCTCGCGCGAGGAGTCGTCGGCCGGGTCGTCGTGGGCGGGGAAGGCCAGCCGGGTGCGGATGGCGTAGCCGGGGTCGTCGACGGCGAGGACGGGCGAGCGGGTGGTGGTGGAGTAGTGGACCCGGTCGGTGCCGCCGGGCAGCCGCTCGGCGAGGGCGTCGGCCAGCCGCAGCGGCGCGTACATCAGCTCCTCGAAGCCGAGCACCAGCACCCGCGCACGGTCGGCACCGACAGCGCCATCGGGGTCGACCGCCGCCGCCAGCCGCTCGGCCAGACCGGGCAGCGCCGCCTCCAGTCGCGCCCGGTGCTCCCGGGTGAACCCGTGCCGCCCGCCGTCGGGCAGCCCGGCCGGCCAGTCCAGGTCGACCCGCACCAGCGGGGCGGCCGGGGCGGCCGGCGGCTCGGGCGCGGGACCGGCCTCGGCGATCAGCCGCTCGGCCCGGTCCAGGACGTCGGCGGGCAGTTCGACGCCGCCGTCGGCCAGCGCCACCAGGTCCAGCCGGACGCCGAGTTCGGCCGCGGTGTCGGCGAGCCGCCGCCGGTCGGCCGGGCCGCGCAGGTCGACCAGCGCGACCACCACGTAGTGCTCGCGCGGGTGGTTGGCGTGCAGCTCGCGGATGGTGTTGAGCACGGTGGTGCCGGTGGAGAACTCGTCGTCCACCAGGACCAGCGGGCCGTCACCGGCGAGCAGCCGGGGGTCCGCGGGCAGCAGCAGGTGGGAGGTGGCGTGCGAGTGCTCCTCCTCGAAGCCGCCGACCGGGGTGAGGCCGGGCACCGGGCGACGGGTGGAGTGCAGGTAGGGGGCGTCCAGGCCGTCGGCGACGCTGTGGCCGAGGCCGGTGGCGGTCTCCGCGTAGCCGAGGACGACGGCGCGGGCGACGGCCTCGCCGCCGAGCGGGTCGAGCAGGTCGCGGACCCGGCGGCCGAGCTCCAGTCCGGCGCCGTGCACCACCGCGGGCTGCTGCGGGACGTGCTTGCCGAGCACGGTGGACACCAGCAGGTGGGCCCGCTTGCGGTTCTCCCGCAGGGCGAGGCCGACCAGCTCGGGGAGGCGCTCGGAGCCGGTCAGTGTGACGCCCGCCCGCTCGGCCACCCAGCGCCCGGTCCACTCCCCCGCTCCCGCGGGCCCCTCGGCGCTCGCCCCGAAGGAGCCGACGCCCCCGACGGGGCCGAGGGTCCCGTCCGTCCCGTCGGCCCCAGTGGTCCGGTCCTGCTGCGCTGCTGTCACTACGGGTCCTGTCTTCGGTCTTTGCGGTGGTGCGGTGGGCAAGGTTGACGGGCCGAGCGAGCGGCTCAAAGGCTCAGCGGTTCAACGGCAGAGGCAGGCCGAGAGCAGCTCCGCGAAGCTGACGTCCTCCCGGGCCACCCCGAACACCTCGGCGCGCAGCAACACCCGCTCCGCCCAGGCCCGGTGGGGCTTCGCCTCGTTCATCTTGTTGGTGTACGCCGAGCGCAGCACCCCGCCCCCGCCGCGCTCCTGCTGGAGGATGTCGTGGGCGTCGCTGTACTCCTCGTGCGTGACGACGGAGAGCGCGTGGACGGCGGGCACATGGCTGGGGTGGATGCAGGTCTTGCCCAACAGGCCGTTGGCGCGGTCGAGTTCTATCTCGCGGATGAGCCCGTCCAGGTCGTGCTCGATGATCCGGCGGCGGACGGCCTCGCGCGAGGGCTCGGCCTCCGCGAACGGGGTGCGGCGCAGCTGCGGCTTGAACATCCGCTCCTGGACCGGGAAGTACTCCCAGACCGGGCCGGTGACGGTGAACCCGGTGCCGTCGGCGCGGCCGAGCACGTTCACCACGTCGCCGATCACCGAGGCGACCAGTGCCACGTCGTACGCGGTCAGGTCGGGCGAGCGGCGCAGGCCGTACGCGGAGCAGAGGTCGGTGACGCCGAGGCGGACGGCGAGGACGCGCTCGCGGTGCTTGTCGAGCAGCCTGGCTATGCCGAAGAGCTGGTCGCGGCGGGTCTCCAGGTGGGCGAGTTCGGGCGATTCCAGGACGGGCATCGCGAACAGCCGGCGCCCGGTGGCGGCCTCGGCGGCGGCGAGCGCCTCCAGGAAGTCGCCGCCGGTGTCCTCGGTGAACTTCGGCAGGACGAAGCCGGTGAGCAGCCCGATCGCGGGTCCGAGCCGGCCGGCGAGGTCGGTCAGCTGCGCGGGGGTCCGCACCCTGACGAAGAGGAGGGGAAGATCCTGTGTGCAACCGGTGGAGATTCCATCCGGGTCAACACCCTCCGTCACAGCGGACCCGACACCCTCCGTGACGCCGGACCCGGCACTCTCCGTGACCTCCGCCCAGAGCTCGCCGAGCCGGGCCACCAGGTTGGCCTCGGCGTCCGGGACCTCGTGGTCGGCGATGGCGTCCTCCAGGCAGAGCACCATCGAGACGACGCCCTGCGCGGCCTGCTTGCGGATGTCCGTGCGCAGGGTGGTGCGGGTGGCCGGGCTGTAGAGGGTGGCGCCCAGCGCGGTGGCGAGCACGGCCGCCGCGCTGTCGGCGGTGAACTCCCCGGGAGCGCTGAGAAAGAGCCGGTCGCGGACGTCGTCCGCGAGGTGGCCGAAGTGGCGCAAGGTGCTCTCCTCAGGAGGTTCGGCCGCCGGTCCGGCGGAGGCGGGGAAGGACGGGGAGGGACGGTGGCGACACTCGGTCCAGCACCCGGTTCAACCGGCTCGACGGCCGTGGTGGTTCCCGGTCCGGCCCCGTCCGGTCACCGTTGTCCGGCCAGGAGCCCCCCGCCCGCCCATCGTACGGACGGTGCCGGGTCGTGGAGGGTTCCGAAACATCGAATTCTCGGAAGGTTACCTTCCACTTCACAAAGCGCAAGCGTTGGCAAAGTCCCCCCACAACGCCTCCTCCGGTCACGTTGTCCGAAGGGGTGGCGAACAGGCAGGATGGTCGGCTATGACGCACGTGATGGCCAAGGGCGCCAACATCGCACTGCCGGTGGCGGCTGTCCGCGCCGTGCTGCGCTGGAGCGCCACGCCCGGTGCGCCGGACGTGGACGCCTCCGCGCTGCTGCTCGGCCCGGGCGGCAAGGTCCGCTCGGACGCCGACTTCGTCTTCTACAACCAGCCGCGCCACCCGTCCGGCCTGGTGCGCCACCTGCCCAAGCAGCAGACCGCCGACGGCAGCGAGATCACCGACACCGTCGAGGCCGAGCTCGGCAAGCTGCCGGCCGACGTGGACCGGGTGGTGCTGGCCGGTTCCTCCGAGGGCGGCACGTTCCGGGCGGTGAGCGGGCTGCGCCTGCTGCTGTTCGACGCCGCCGCCGGGGACGGCGTGCCCGCGCTGGCCGAGTTCGCGATGGCCGACGGGGACGAGGTGACCGCGCTGGTCGCGGGCGAGCTCTACCGCCGGGCCGGCGCCTGGAAGTTCCGCGCGGTCGGCCAGGGCTACGCGTCCGGGCTGATCGGACTGGCCACCGATTTCGGCATCACCGTCGAGGACGAGGGCGACACACAGGCCAGGGCCGCCGCCGGCCCGCCCGTCGGCGACCCCCGGGCCGCCCTGCCCGACCCCCGGCCGGCCGGCCGCCCCGAGCCGGGCACCTTCACCCTGGCTCCGGCCGTCCCGCAGTCCGCCGCCGCGCAGGCCGGTGGTGCACAGGCGCCGACCGGCGTCCCGGCCAACACGCCCCCGCCGCCGCCCAAGCCGCCGACGGTGCCGCCGAACCTCCCGCCCGCCCCGACCGCGCCGCCGGCCGGACGGCCCGGGTACGGCTACCCGCCGCCGAACACCGCACCGCAGTCACCGCAGTCGCCGCAGCAGGGCGGCTACGGCTACCCGCCGCCGGCCCCGCGCCCGGGGTACGGCTACCCCCAGCAGCAGCCCCCGGCGCCCGCTCCCGGCTACGGCTACCCGCCCCAGCAGCAGCCGGGCTACGGCTACCCGCCGCCGAACACCGCGCCGCAGCCACCGCAACAGGGCCAGCAGGCTGCCCAGGCGCAGGCCCAGCCGCCCGTCCCGCAGCAGCCGACCCCGCCCGCCGAGGAGTTCGCGCTGCCCCCGCAGGGCCCGCAGTTCCAGCCACGCTGAGCCGCACGCCCACCCGTACACCACCGAGCCCGTACACCGCCGAGCCCACACACCCCGAGGAGCCGGAGCCCCCGGCCTCACTCCGCCTTGTAACCGCGCTGCCACTGCATCCCGAAGCCGTACAGCCGGTCGATGTCCGCCTGGAACCCGTTCACGTACCGCACCTCGCGCCGCACCGTGAGCGTGTTGTCACCGGTGTTCTCGATCAGCACCACCGCACAGGAGCGGGCCGCCGACGCCCGCTCCTCCAGATGGACCTCGATCCGCGGCCCGGACTGCGGCACGATCGTCACCACCGCGTTGGTCTGCTCGAAGGCCGGCGTGCCGTCGTAGATGTACACGAAGATCAGCAGCCGCTTGAACTGGTCCTTCTTCTCCAGGTTGACGTACATCGTCTCGCCGGACGGCGCCCCGTACTGGTCGTCGCCGCTGAGCTTGATGTACGGCGGGTGCTGGAGGTCCCCGAAGAAGCCGCCCAGCGGCTGCACCACGCCCCGCTTGCCGTCGGACAGCTCGTACATGCAGGCCAGGTCGAGGTCCACGTTGACCTGGGCGTTCTGGCTGGAGTCCGGCTCCATCGGGCTGAGGATGCGCGGGCTGAACACCCGCCGCAGGGAGTCCCTGGCGCTCGCCCTCGGGGCTCCTATCCGGGTGGTCCAGTGCAGATTGACGTAGAGGTAGCCGGTGGTCGCCGCCGCACCGGTGATCGCGTGGTGCGGCGAGGACTTGGTCAGGGTGACCTTGAACTGGCCACCCGTGTCGAGGGCGTTCCGCTCTCCGCGCAGGTACTCCCAAATCGAGGCCATGCCGTCCTCCCCCAGCCGCGCCAGCCGTTCTGACGGTCCGCCGCTCCATGATCGGGCATCAGCCCGCCCGCGGGTACCCGAAGTCCCCTACCCGCCGCCGCCCGCCGGACACCGGCCGGACACCGGCGGGTCGATTGGCGGGGTGAAGCTCACCTCCCGTACCATGCGGCCACTTCGGACGCGATATCGTCTAGCCGCACAGGTGTCCCCCGGGCGCGTCGGCGCACCCGTCCGACGACGACGCTTCGTCAGGCCCGGTCCCGGGGACGGATCCTGATCATCGTGTCGCACTTGAGACCTTTGTCCCCTGCGGAAACCCGAGGCCCGACCCGCAATGAACCTGACCTCCATACAGCTGGTCTGGACCGTCATCGGCGGTGTAGCCCTGCTGTTCACCGCCATCCTGGTGGCGACGCTGCGCTTCAAGAACAACAACCGGAAGGACGACTCCAGCGACTCCTGGGAGCGCAGCGAGGAACGCCGCCGACGCAAGGAGATGGTCTACGGGATCTCCTCCTACGTCCTGCTGTTCTGCTGCGCCGGCGTCGCGGCCGCGCTCTCCTTCCACGGCCTGGTCGGTTTCGGCAAGGAGAACCTGGGCCTCTCGAACGGCTGGGAGTACCTGGTCCCGTTCGGCCTGGACGGCGCCGCGATGTTCTGCTCGGTGCTCGCCGTCCGCGAGGCCAGCCACGGTGACGCGGCCCTCGGCTCCCGCCTGCTGGTCTGGGTGTTCGCGGTCGCCTCGGCCTGGTTCAACTGGGTGCACGCCCCGCGCGGCATGTCCCACGACGGCGCCCCCGAGTTCTTCTCCGGCATGTCGATCTCGGCCGCGATCCTGTTCGACCGCGCGCTGAAGCAGACCCGCAAGGCCGCGCTGCGCGAGCAGGGCCTCGTCCCGCGCCCGCTGCCGCAGATCCGCATCGTCCGCTGGCTGCGCGCGCCCCGCGAGACCTACGCCGCCTGGTCGCTGATGCTGCTGGAGAACGTCCGCAGCCTGGACGAGGCCGTCGACGAGGTGCGCGAGGAGCGTCAGGCGAAGCTGGACGCCAAGGTGCGGGCCCGCAGCGCCGACCGCCGCGAGCGTGCCGAGCTGAAGGCGATCTCCCGCCAGTCGGGCGGCATGCTGTCCCGCAACCGCAGCGGCCGCCAGGTGCCCGCCCTCGCCGCTGCCGGAGACGGCCCGAGCGCTACGGAGCCTGCCCTAGCCGTTGAGGTGGACGCCTTCTCCTCCCGCACCTCCGGCTCGCTGCTGGACTCCGCGCCGCTGAGCGCCCTGGAGACCCGCCGCTCGCGCGGCTCCGAGTCGGTCTCCGGCTCGTCCTCCTCCTCGTTCTCCTCGTCGCTCTCGTCCTCGTCGGCCTCGTCCTCCGCCTACCGCTCGACGGTCGACCTGACGCCGGACGACGACACCCTGTCGATGCCCAAGCTCGACTCCCTGGAGCGCAAGCTGCGCGCCATCGAGCAGCAGCTCGGCTGAGCAGCGGGAACCGCACGCAGAACGCCGAACGGCCGTTCCCCACTCGGGAGGAACGGCCGTTCGGCGTTTACCGGGGGGACCGGCAGGACAGCCCTAGCTGTCGCTGCCCACCAGTTCCCGGTCCCCGTCGCCCCCGCCCTCGGCGGCCTCCCGGCGGTTGCGCAGGACCGACGAGCCGAGCGCGAGCCCGATGAAGGCGACGCCGATCAGGCCGGTGACGATCTCCGGGATGTGGTACTCGATGCCGACCATCAGGATCACCGCGAGCGCGCCGATCGCGTAGTGCGCGCCGTGCTCCAGGTAGACGTAGTCGTCCAGGGTGCCCTTGCGGACCAGGAAGACGGTCAGCGAGCGGATGTACATCGCGCCGATGCCGAGGCCCAGGGTGATCTGGAAGATGTCGCTGGAGATGGCGAACGCGCCGACGACGCCGTCGAAGGAGAACGAGGCGTCCAGCACCTCGAGGTACATGAAGAGGAAGAACGCGGCCTTGCCGCCCACCTGCACGATGGACTTGCCGGTCTTCTCCTGCGCCTCCTCCTTCTCGGCCTCCTCCTCCAGGCCCGCCTCGAAGACCGAGGAGAGGCCGTTCACCGAGAGGTAGGTGACGAGGCCGAGCACACCGGCGAGCAGGACCGTCTCGGCGTGGTCACCGGCGAAGAAGTTGGCCGCCAGCAGCAGGGTGACCAGGGCTACGACGGTGGAGAAGGCCTCCAGCTTGCCGACCTTCTCCAGCGGGCGCTCGATCCAGGCCAGCCAGTTGTAGTCCTTCTCCTCGAAGATGAAGTCGAGGAAGATCATCAGCAGGAAGACGCCGCCGAAGGCCGCGATGGCCGGGTTGGCCGCTTCCAGGTACTGGCCGTAGGTGAGGCCCTCGTAGGTCTTGTCGCTGTGCAGCGCGAGGTCGATGACCGTGGCCGGGTTGAGGTGCGCGGTGAGGCCGACGACCAGCAGCGGGAAGATCAGCCGCATACCGAAGACGGCGATCAGCACGCCGACGGTGAGGAAGATCTTCTGCCAGTACGGGTTCATCCGCTTCAACACCGTGGCGTTGACCACCGCGTTGTCGAACGAGAGGGAGATCTCCAGGATGGAGAGGATCAGCACGATGCCGAATCCCTCGGCTCCCCAGAGCAGGCCGGCGGCGATCAGCCCGAGAATGGTGATCGCGAATGACCAGCCGAATGTGCGGAGGAACACGGGACTTGGTTACCTTTCGGGTTCATGGCGTCGACGAGGTCGACGTTCGCCGGGATTGCGTCCGGACGCGCCGGAGCGCCGAACGGAACGATCACAGCGATGAGGGCCTTTACTGTACGTTTACGCCGAAATCGAGGGCAATGCCCCGCAGGCCCGAGGCATAACCCTGGCCCACCGCGCGGAACTTCCACTCACCGGCGTACCGGTACAGCTCGCCGAAGATCATCGCGGTCTCGCTGGACGCGTCCTCGCTGAGGTCGTAGCGGGCGATCTCCTGACCGTCCACCGAGTTGACCACCCGGATGTAGGCGTTGCGGACCTGGCCGAAGTTCTGC
>NZ_JZWY01000076.1:0-615 GCF_000966955.1 Streptomyces sp. NRRL S-495 | reverse complement strand
GTCGTAGATCGACACCGGGAAGACCACCTTGTCGACCTGTGGCGGCACCAGGTCCAGGTTGACCAGGACGACCTCGTCGTCCCCGTCGCCGTCACCGGTGAGGTTGTCGCCGGTGTGCTCGACCGAGCCCTCGGGGCTCTTGAGGTTGTTGTAGAAGACGAAGTACTCGTCACCCAGCACCCGGCCGCTGGAGCACAGCAGCGCGCTCGCGTCGAGGTCGAAGGGCGCACCGGTCGTCGACCGGGCGTCCCAGCCGAGACCGATCTGCACCTGCGTCAGATTCGGCGCGGCCTTGGTGAGCGAGACATTGCCACCCTTGGCGAGCGTGACACTCATTGGCGGTCCTTCCTCCCTTGCCTCCCGGGGCGCATCTCAGGTCTATTCCCCCGCGACCCCGGCCGGCCCCTTCCGGCCGGCTGAACTTTCCTGAACTCCCATCCTTCCAGTGCGGCCGAGCAGGTCGTAGCCCGGGCACGGCAAACCCCGCGCCGACCCAAGGCGAACGGCCGGGGCGGCCGCCGACGCTCTCGCGTCCGCGGCCGCCCCGGCCGTGGTTCACCACCGGGCCGTCACCGGCCCTGCCCCGACTCAGACGTTGACGCCGAAGTCCTGGGC
>NZ_JZWY01000075.1:0-18391 GCF_000966955.1 Streptomyces sp. NRRL S-495 | reverse complement strand
GATCTTCTGCACGTCGGCCGGCACGGTCGCCAGGTTGACCTTGATCGCCTCGTCGTCGCCCTCGCCCTCACCGGTGAGGTTGTCACCGGTGTGCTCGACCGAGCCGTCCGGGCTCTTCAGGTTGTTGAAGAAGACGAAGTTGCCGTCCGCGCCGACCTTGCCCTGGTCGTTGCAGAGCAGAGCGCTGGCGTCCAGGTCGAAGTCCGTGCCCGTGGTGGTACGGACGTCCCAGCCGAGGCCGACCAGTACGGCGGTCAGGCCCGGGGCCTCCTTGGTGAGCGAGACATTGCCGCCCTTGCTCAGGCTGACACCCACTTGTCCTCCAAGATTCGGGAGGCACTCCTCGGTGCCCCCGTGGTGCGGTCCGAAACTCCGGCGGCGAACCGCCCCGAGCCTCTGACCAGCCAACGGACCGATCGTAGTGCGGGGTTCCCGTCCGCGCCGGGGAACCGCGTGGACCCGGTGCCCGCGACGCCCCGGAGCACGCCGGGGAACCGCGCGGACCGGGGCGCCCCGGAGGGCTCAGAGCGCGCCGAGGGCCGCCAGGTACTCCTGCTCGTCACGGGCGTCCGGCAGGCCGTTCACGACGCTCCAGCGGACCACGCCGGCCTTGTCGATCACGAAGGTGCCGCGGACGGCGCAGCCCTTCGTCTCGTCGAAGACGCCGTAGGCGCGGGAGACCTCGCCGTGCGGCCAGAAGTCGGAGAGCAGCGGGAAGTCCAGGCCCTCCTGCTCGGCGAAGATCCGCTGGCTGAACGGCGAGTCGTTGGACACGCCCAGCACCTGGACCTCGTCGTTCTGCAGGCGCGGCAGCTCCTTCTGGATCGCGCAGACCTCGCCGGTGCAGACACCGGTGAACGCGAACGGGTAGAAGACCACGACGACGTTCTTCTCGCCCCGGAAGTCGGAGAGCCGGACCGGCTCGCCGTGCTGGTTCTTGAGCTCGAAGTCCGGAGCCTCGGTGCCGATCTCGATGGCCATGCGGTGACCTTTCCCACTCGACGCGACTGGGCCGCGCGGGTGACGCGGCGAGCGCCATCCTCGCATTCGCCGAGCCCGGTTGAGCCGAACGGGTGAGGGCTGCGCCGTCCGGGGCCACCGCTTTCGCCCTGGGCGAACGGTTCGGCCGTCCGGGTCCAGGCACCCTCCGGGGCACCCCCGGACGGCCGTCCGGGGAAACGGACCGGGCCCCGCCGGAGGGAGACTCCGGCGGGGCCCGGTGCGGCCGTCGGGCAGGACTCAGCGCTTGGCCGGCTTGGCCGTCGACTTGGTCGCCAGGCGGGTCGCGGCCCAGTCCTTGGCGATCGCGATCGAGCTGGTCTGGGAGAGGCCCGCGGTCTTCGCGGCATCGGCGATGTCCGAGGCCTCGATGTGGCCGTCACGTCCGGTCTTGGGCGTCAGCAGCCAGATCAGGCCGCCCTCCGCCAGGTATTCCAGGGCGTCGACGAGGGAGTCGGTGAGGTCTCCGTCGTCGTCGCGGTGCCACAGCAGGACGGCGTCTGCGACGTCGTCGTAGTCCTCGTCGACAAGATCCGTCCCGGTGATCTCCTCGATGCCCTCGCGGAGGTCCTGGTCACTGTCTTCGTCGTACCCCAGCTCCTGGATGATCTGGCCCTCGTCGAAGCCGAGACGGGCTGCCGGGTTGGACTTGTCCGCGGGGTCCGCGGTCGCGCTCACGGGAATAACCTCCAGTATTCGGCCCGGCGTCCATGCCGAGGCTGTGGCCGTAGTCCACACGGGCGCGGCGGTTCGCGCAAGTACCCGACCCCCGATCCCCTCCAAAGGTTGACGTGTCGCACGGGAACACGCCGGGCGACGTGTCGGGAATCACACCGATTTGCCCTTCTCTGCACAAGACAAGGATGCTTCGGGAGGTCCCGGTCCACAGGCCGTACGCACGCCCGAGATGCGAACAGCATTCGGGTCCGCGCGTACGCGGGCGTAGAGTCTCCTGTTGGCCCTCACCCCGGCCGTCCGCCATCGGACGGGCGGGAAACCAGGTCGGACCACCTCTGTTCGTAACACCCGGGGGTGTGCGGCACGGACGACGCTGTCCGAACCGCACATCGCCAGACCGTTCCTTCTGTTGGGCGGAACGGTTACCGATCGGTAGAGATGACGGATCTCCGAGCGCGGTAGCACGATGGAGGCGGCGCGACACACCTCAGTTTCGACCGACAGTGAAGGAACAGCGTGGCTTCCGGATCCGATCGCAACCCGATCATCATTGGCGGCCTTCCGAGTCAGGTCCCGGACTTCGATCCCGAGGAGACCGCGGAATGGCTGGAGTCGCTCGATGCGGCAATCGACGAGCGGGGGCGTGAGCGTGCCCGTTACCTGATGCTGCGGCTGATCGAGCGCGCCCGCGAGAAGCGTGTCGCCGTGCCCGAGATGCGCAGCACGGACTACGTCAACACCATCGCCACCAAGGACGAGCCGTTCTTCCCCGGTAACGAGGAGATCGAGCGCAAGATCCTGAACGCGACCCGCTGGAACGCCGCGGTGATGGTCTCCCGGGCGCAGCGCCCGGGTATCGGGGTTGGTGGGCACATCGCCACCTTCGCCTCCTCCGCGTCGCTCTACGACGTCGGCTTCAACTACTTCTTCCGGGGCAAGGACGCCGAGGGCGAGTCCGGCGACCAGATCTTCTTCCAGGGGCACGCCTCCCCCGGCATCTACGCCCGTGCCTTCCTGCTGGACCGGCTCACCGAGCAGCAGCTCGACGCCTTCCGCCAGGAGAAGTCGAAGGCCCCCTACGGCCTCTCCAGCTACCCGCACCCGCGGCTGATGCCGGACTTCTGGGAGTTCCCGACCGTCTCGATGGGCCTCGGCCCGCTCGGCGCGATCTACCAGGCCCGGATGAACCGCTACCTGGAGCACCGCGGCATCAAGGACACCTCCGACTCGCACGTCTACGCCTTCCTGGGCGACGGCGAGATGGACGAGCCCGAGTCGCTCGGCCAGCTGTCCCTGGCCGCCCGCGAGGGCCTGGACAACCTCACCTTCGTGGTCAACTGCAACCTGCAGCGCCTCGACGGCCCGGTCCGCGGCAACGGCAAGATCATCCAGGAGCTGGAGTCGCAGTTCCGCGGCGCCGGCTGGAACGTCATCAAGCTGGTCTGGGACCGCAGCTGGGACCCGCTGCTCGCCCAGGACCGCGACGGCGTCCTGGTGAACAAGCTGAACACCACGGTGGACGGCCAGTTCCAGACCTACGCCACCGAGTCCGGCGCGTACATCCGGGACAACTTCTTCGGCGGCGACCTGCGGCTGCGCAAGATGGTCGAGAACATGACCGACCAGCAGATCCAGCACCTGGGCCGCGGCGGCCACGACCACGCCAAGGTCTACGCGGCGTACAAGGCGGCCCGCGAGCACAAGGGCCAGCCGACGGTCATCCTCGCCCAGACGGTCAAGGGCTGGACGCTCGGCCCCAACTTCGAGGGCCGCAACGCGACCCACCAGATGAAGAAGCTGACGGTCGAGGACCTCAAGCGCTTCCGTGACCGGCTGCACCTGCCGATCACCGACAAGCAGCTGGACGAGGGCTACCCGCCCTACTACCACCCGGGCAAGGACTCGGAGGAGATCCAGTACATGCACGACCGCCGCAAGGAGCTGGGCGGCTACGTGCCGACCCGCAAGGTGCGGCCGCGGCAGCTGGAGCTCCCGGGCGACGACGCCTACAAGGCGGTCAAGAAGGGCTCCGGCAACCAGACCATCGCCACCACCATGGCGTTCGTCCGGGTGCTCAAGGACCTCATGCGGGACAAGGGCATCGGCAACCGCTTCGTGCCGATCGCGCCCGACGAGTACCGCACCTTCGGCATGGACTCGCTGTTCCCGTCGGCGAAGATCTACAACCCGCTGGGCCAGACCTACGAGTCGGTCGACCGCGACCTGCTGCTGGCCTACAAGGAGTCGCCGACCGGCCAGATGCTGCACGACGGCATCTCCGAGGCGGGCTGTACCGCCTCGCTGATCGCCGCCGGCTCGTCCTACGCCACCCACGGCGAGCCGCTGATCCCGGTCTACGTCTTCTACTCGATGTTCGGGTTCCAGCGCACCGGTGACCAGTTCTGGCAGATGGCCGACCAGCTGGCCCGCGGCTTCGTGATCGGCGCCACCGCCGGCCGCACCACGCTGACCGGTGAGGGCCTGCAGCACGCCGACGGCCACTCGCACCTGCTGGCCTCGACCAACCCCGGCGTCGTCGCGTACGACCCGGCGTACGGCTTCGAGATCGCGCACATCGTGCAGGACGGCCTGCGCCGGATGTACGGCTCCAGCGCCGAGCACCCGCACGGCGAGGACGTGTTCTACTACATGACCGTCTACAACGAGCCGATCAAGATGCCGGCCGAGCCGGAGAACGTGGACGTCGAGGGCATCCTCAAGGGTCTGCACCGGTACGCCCCCGGCACCGCCGGCCAGATCCCGGCCCAGATCCTCGCCTCCGGCGTGGCCGTGCCGTGGGCCCTGGAGGCCCAGCGGATCCTGGCCGAGGAGTGGAACGTCAAGGCCGACGTCTGGTCCGCGACCTCCTGGAACGAGCTGCGCCGCGACGCGGTGGAGGCCGAGGAGTTCAACCTGCTGCACCCCGAGGAGCAGCAGCGCGTCCCGTACGTGACCAGCAAGCTCCAGGGCGCCGAGGGTCCGTTCGTCGCCGTGTCCGACTGGATGCGCGCGGTGCCGGACCAGATCTCCCGCTGGGTGCCGGGCCAGTACCAGTCGCTGGGTGCCGACGGCTTCGGCTTCGCCGACACCCGCGGTGCGGCCCGTCGCTTCTTCCACATCGACGCGCAGTCGGTCGTGCTGAGCGTGCTCACCGAGCTCGCCAAGCAGGGCAAGATCGACCGCAGCGCGCTGAAGGACGCGATCGACCGCTACCAGCTGCTCGACGTGGCGGCGGCCGACCCGGGCGCCGCGGGCGGCGAGGCCTGAGCGCCCCGCTGATCCCCTGAGGGCCGGTCCCCCCGCCGTGTGCGGGGGGACCGGCCCTTCGCCGTTCCCCGGAGCGCTCCGGCTGCCTCTTAACCTTCCCGAGAGTCACCCTTAAGGTGTCCCGAGGGGGCGTGGGGAGGGGGCCGGGTACCGTGCGCACACCGAGGACGGGGGCCTTTCCCCTGGCGGTGCTGGTCGGGGTGACGACCGGCGCCCTGCTGTCCCAGCTGCTGCCCGCTCCGGAGGAGATCGGCGGGCCGTCGGTAGCCCTGCCGGCCCCCTCGGACCGGGCCGTGGTCGAACTGGTGCCGGTGCCGGTGCCGACGGCGCCGCGAACCGTGCCCGGACCGGCCGAGTCCGCCGGGCCCGAAGGACCAGCGGGTCCCGAGGCGCCCGGACCGTCCGCGCCGCCGCCCGCCCCGAACACCCCGGACGGGCCCGCCGAACCGGCCGCGTCCTCCCCCACCGCTCCCGGCCTCCCCGTGGCTCCCGGCGCCCCGGCCCGGCCGCCGGCCCTCGGGCTGGTCGCCGCCGAGGTCCCGGCGGGCAGCCCCGGCCCGCCCGCGTCGGCCCCGCCGTCGGCACCGGCCCCGGACCGGTCCGGGTCGACACCTCCGCCCACCGCGCCGCAGCCCGCGCCGTCCACCGGGCCGACCGCACCGGCGGTCCCGCCGACCGCCGGGACCGGCGGAACCGGCGACGCCGGGGCCGCGACCACGGCCCCCGGCCCGACCCGGACCCCGACCGCCCCGCCGGCCGGTGGCAGTGGCGGGAGCGGCGGCGGCCACTTCGGCCCCAGCCAGGTGCTGCCCGCACCGAGCCCGTCCGCCACCCTCTCCGAGGAGGAGTACTGGCAGCGGGCCGAGGCCTGCTGGGCCGCCGCCGAGACCGACCCCTCGCTGGACTGCCCCACCTCCTGACGCCGCGCCGCCGCGACCCCTCCGCGCCGCCGCGACCCCTCCGGGCCGCGGAAGCACACCGGCCCCGGACCGCGGGAACGGTCCGGGGCCGGGGCCCGGCGGGGGCAGGGGGCTGCTCAGATGTGGACGGCGGGACCGGCCTCGGTGGTGCCGCGGCGGGTCAGCAGTCCGAGCACGGCGGCGGCGAAGGCGACCACCGAGGCGACCGCGAAGGCCAGCGACATCCCGCTGACGAAGGAGTCGTGGACGGCGCCGGCCATCGCGTCGACCACCTGCTGCGGGGTACCGGCCGGGGCGGGCGGGGCGATGCCGAGCTGGGCGGCCTGGTTGAGGCCCTCGGCCTGGCCCGGCTCGACCGGGGGCAGGCCCGCGTCGGCCCAGTTGCCGGGCAGCACGTCGGTGACCTTGGCGGCCATCAGCGCGCCCAGCACGGCGGTGCCGAGACTGCCGCCGACCTGCATCGCCGACTGCTGGAGGCCGCCGGCGACACCGGACAGCTCCATCGGCGCGTTGCCGACGATGACCTCGGTGGCGCCGACCATGACCGGGCTGATGCCCAGGCCCATCAGCACGAACCAGAGCGCCATCACGCCGTTGCCCGAGCCGGAGTCCAGGGTGGACATGCCGAACATCGCGACGGTGGTGATCAGCATGCCGGCCACGATCGGGACGCGCGGGCCCAGCTTGCCGATCGCGATGCCGGCCACCGGCGAGCCGATGATCATCATTCCGGTCATCGGCAGCAGGTGGACGCCCGCCTGGACCGGCGTCATACCGTGCACGTTCTGCAGGTAGAAGGTCACGAAGAAGATCGCGCCGAAGAACGAGAAGGCCATCAGGACCATCAGCAGGACGCCCGCCGACAGCGGCACCGAGCGGAACAGGCCGAGCGGGATCAGCGGCTCGCGGGCCTTGCCCTGCCAGAGCGCGAAGAGCACCATCAGCACCACCGCGCCGCCCAGGAACAGCACCGTCCTGGTGTCGCCCCAGCCCCACTCGGGGGCCTTGATGATGCCGAAGACCAGCGCGAACATCGCCACCGAGAGCAGCACGATGCCCGGGACGTCGAAGGACCTGGCGGCATTCTCGGCCCGCACGTCCTTGAGGATCCACAGGCCGAGGCCCAGCGCCAGCAGGCCGACCGGGATGTTGATGAAGAACACCGACTCCCAGCTGACGTGCTCGACCAGCAGGCCGCCGACGATCGGGCCGGCCGCGGTCGGCCGCGGTGGAGGCGCCGATCACCCCGCCCCAGATGCCGATCGCCATGTTGAGCTTCTCGGCCGGGAAGGCCCCGCGCAGCAGGCCGAGCGCGGCCGGCTGGAGCAGCGCGCCGAACAGGCCCTGGAGCACGCGGCAGGCGATCACGGTCTGGATGTTGCCGGCGAAGCCGATCGCGGCCGAGGTGGCGGCGAAGCCGACCGCGCCGACCAGGAAGGTGCTCTTGTGGCCGAACCGGTCGCCGATCTTGCCGGCCGTGATCAGGAAGACCGCGAGGGCCAGCAGGTAGCCGCTGGTCACCCACTGGATCTCGGAGGGCGCGGCGTTGAGGTCGGCCTGGATCACCGGGTTGGCGATGGCGACGATCGTGCCGTCCAGGGCGACCATCATCACGCCGACGGCGACGGTGAGCAGGGTCAGCCAGGGGTGTCCCTGGAGGCTCCTCCCACCCGGCGAAGTGCCGGACGGCGGTGTGTCCGCCGTGGCGCTCTTGGTGAGGGACTGACTCATCTGGGGCCCTCCGGGGCTGACTGCGCACGGACATGGTCGTGGCGCCCCGGCCCACCCGTCCCCACGAGTACCCGGCCCGACGGGCGCCACTCCGGCAGATTATGTCAGCAGCTGACATTCGGCAAACACTGCCTTCTGCCACCGCCTGCCATTTGTCAGAGGGCTACAGTAGCCTCCGGAACACCAGCCCGATCACCCTCCGGAAGGCGCCCGCCATGGCCGCTCAGTCCGCTCCTCCCGCCGCCGCCCCGGAGCCCGGGCTGCGCGCGCGGAAGAAGCAGCGCACCCGGGACGCCCTCATCGAGGCCGCGCACCGGCTCTTCCTCGGGCAGGGGTTCGCCAGCACCACGGTCGACGAGATCGCCTCCGCGGTCGACGTCTCGCAGCGCACCTTCTTCCGCTACTTCGCCAACAAGGACGAGGTCGCCCTCGCCGTCCTCGCCGAGGCCGAGGACCACTTCATCGAGCTGCTGCGGGCCCGCCCCGCCGAGGAGGGCCCGCTGCGGGCGCTGCGGGCCGCGATCGTCGGCTCCTGGCGCGAGCGCGGCTCCGCCCACCCCACCGGACCGTGCTCGGTGAACGCCGCGCTGGAGCTCATCCGGATGATCGAGGACACCCCCACCCTGCTCGCCGCCCACCTGCGCCGGGTCGCCGAGCAGGAGCGCGTGGTGATCCGGGTGCTCGCCGAGCGCGAGGGCCTCGACCCGGCCGAGGACCTGCGGCCCGCCGTCCTCGCGGCCGCGTTCGGCGCCGTGCTGCGCGCCGCCCACCTGTCCTGGACCTCCGACCAGGAGGACGTCGGACCGGAGGGCATGATCGCGCTGATCGACCGCCATCTGGACCAGCTCGGCCCGGCCCTGGTCGGCGACTGGCGCTCCTGAGCCACCGGCCCGCCCACCCCCTACCGGGGTACTACGGGGGACCCGGCACCCCGGGGGGACGCCCGCCGACCCCGCCCGCCCTAGGCTGACCGGATGATCAAGCCGTTCGCCGGGCCCGCCCCGGCCGGTCCGGTGCGCGCGCTGCTCGCCCCGCTGACCCGCCCCTCCGCGGACCACGCCCCGCTGCTGGGCCAGTCCCCGCGCCGCTGGGTCCGCCGCCTCCCGCACCTCGCCGCCGTGGCCGCGATCGCCTCGCTGCTGCCCACCGGGATCAACGTGCTCAGCAGCGACTACGGGATCTCCGTCGGCCTGGCCGCCGCCCTCTCGGTGGCCCAGACGGTGCCGCTGCTGCTCGCCCCGACCCGGCCGCTGCCCGCCTGGTGGATGATCGGCGGCGCCGGCCTGCTGACCGCGCTGGCGGTCCTCTTCGTCGGCACCGGCCCCACCGGCCCCTGGCCGTGGCCGCCGCCGGTGCTGGTCGGCTACCTCCTCCTGATGCTGCCGCTGGCCCTGCGCGAGCCCCGGCGGACCCTGGTCGCGGTCTGGCTGACGACCGCGGCGGCCGGCCTGGCGATGTCCCTGCTGGGCTTCACCGACCGGTTCGGCGGGGACGACAACCTGCTCGCCACCGCCCTGACCGGCGCCGTCCTGGTGCTCGGCGGGGCGCTGCGCGAGCGCGCCGAGGCCGCCCGGCGGCTCGCGGAGCAGGAGCACATCAGCGAGGCCGAGCGCGAGCGGCGCACCCTGCTGGAGGAGCGCGCCCGGATCGCCCGCGAGCTGCACGACGTGGTCGCCCACCACATGTCGGTGATCGCCGTGCAGGCGGCCAGCGCGCCGTACCGGATCGCCGGGGTCCCGGACGAGGCGGCGGAGGAGTTCACCGCGATCGCCGGGACGGCCCGGGAGTCGCTGACCGAGATGCGGCGGCTGCTCGGCGTGCTGCGCAGCGAGGACTCCGGCGCCGAGACGGCGCCCCAACCGGGGATCGGCCAGCTGGCCCAGCTCGTCGACACGGTGCGCCGGGCCGGGGTGGCGGCCGAACTCGCCCTCGACCCGGAGCTGACGGACGACGCGCTGCCCCCGGCCGTCGGCCTCTCCGTCCACCGGATCGTCCAGGAGGCGCTGGCCAATGTGGTCCGGCACGCCCCGGGCGCCAGGGCCTGGGTCTCGCTGACCGCCACCGGGGAGTCCCTGCTGGTCACCGTGGTCAACGCGGCCCCGCCCGAGCGCACCGGGTCACTGGAGGGCTCGGCCGAGGGCACCGGCCACGGGCTGGTCGGCATGCGGGAACGGGTCCGGCTGCTGGGCGGGCGGCTGGACACCGGCCCGCTGGCGGACGGCGGCTTCCGGGTGGCCGCCGTCCTGCCCGTCACCGGTCTGACGGATACTCGGTCGCAGGACAGCCGGCCGAGCGGCACCGCGTCCCCCGATCCGGACGGGACGCCGGCCGAACCGTAGAACGCCCCCGGGGGAGAGCACCGTATGACCATCCGCGTGATCATCGTCGACGACCAGGCGATGGTACGGGCCGGATTCGCCGCCCTGCTGGGCGCGCAGAGCGACATCGACGTGGTGGGGGACGCGGCGGACGGCGCGCAGGCCCTGGAGGTGACCGGCCGCACCCACCCGGACGTCGTGCTGATGGACGTCCGGATGCCGGTCATGGACGGCCTGGAGGCCGCCCGGCGGCTGCTCGACCCGGCCGTGCCCGGCGCCCACCGCCCCAAGGTGCTGATGCTCACCACCTTCGACGTCGACGACTACGTCTACGAGGCGCTGCGGGCCGGCGCCAGCGGCTTCCTGCTCAAGGACGCGCCGCCGGCCGACCTCATCGCCGCCGTCCGGGTGGTGGCGGCCGGCGAGGCGCTGCTCGCGCCCTCGGTGACCCGCCGGCTGATCGAGGACTTCGCCCGCACCCGGCCGGCCCGGCGCCGGGACCCGAAGCTGCGGCTCAACGGCCTGACGCCGCGTGAGACCGAGGTGCTGGAGCTGATCGCCCGCGGCCTGTCCAACCAGGAGATCGCCGCCGGGCTGGTCCTCGCCGAGCAGACCGTGAAGACCCACATCGGCCGGATCCTGGCCAAGCTGGACCTGCGCGACCGTGCCCAGGCGGTGGTGCTCGCCTACGAGTCCGGCCTGGTGACGCCCGGGCAATGACGCCCGCCTCCGGCCCCCGGTGGGGTTCTCCCCCGGGGGAGAACCTCCTGATACCCGGGTAGCACCCGGGAGTTGGCCCCGCGGTGTGACGTCCGCGGGGCCACCTCGTTCCTACCGTCCCCTCCTGTCGAAGCCGAACGGCCCGGGAGGGAACGGACATGGGGAAGCAGCGAATCCGACGCACGGCGGTCGCCGCCGCGCTGGCACTGGTCGCAGCGCTGGGCGTGGGCGGCTGGGCCGCCGGCGGCGAGCGGGCGGTGACCGGGCCGCCGCCCGGCAGCGCCGAGTGGGTCGCCGACACCACCCTCGGCCTGCCGCTGCCCGACCCGGCCACCGCCCGGCCCGCCGAGGTGGCCGCCTTCTTCGCCCGGCTGCCGCCCGCCGCCCGGGAGGCGCTGGCCGTCCGCCACCCGCTGGTGGTCGGCAACCTGGACGGCGCGCCCGTCGAGCTGCGGCTGCGGGCCAACACCCGGGCGATCGCCGCCGAACGCGACCGCGCCGCGGCCCGGGCCGTCGACCCGGCACTCACCCCGCAGGACCACGCCACCGCCCGGGAGCGCGCGGAGCACTACCGCGCCCTGCTCGACGGGGCGGCGCCCGGCGGTCCGCGCCGGTTCCTGGCCTTCGACCCGCGCGGCCGGGGCCTGGTCGCCGAGGTCTTCGGCGAGCTCGCCACCGCCGGACGGGTCGCGGTAGTCGTCCCCGGATCCGACATCGACCTGCGCACCTTCGACCGGGCCGGCGACCCCTACGGCACCCCGGTCGGAATGGCCCGCGCCCTGTACGGGGCGACCGGCGGACGGACCGCGGTGATCGCCTGGGCCGGCTACACCACTCCGCTCGGCCTGGGCCCGGACGCCGCCACCGAGCAACTGGCCCGGGCCGGCGCCGGGAGGCTGACCCGGCTGCTGGACGGACTCGCCGTCAGCACCCGCCCGGACGCCCCGCCCACGGTGTTCTGCCACAGCTACGGCTCGGTGGTCTGCGGGCTGGCCAAGCCGGGCCCGGACCTGGCCTCCGGTGTGGTGGTGCTCGGCTCGCCCGGCCTCGGCGTCGGCTCGACCGCCGAACTCGACCCGCGCGTCCCGCTCTGGGCCACCGCCCGCAACGACTCCGACTGGATCGGCAGGGTGCCGTTCGTCCGGCTGTTCGGCCTCGGCCACGGCGCCGACCGGCCTCGGCCACGGCGCCGACCCGACCGACCCGGCCTTCGGCGCCCGGCCGCTGCCGTCCACCGGCTCGCACGGCCACAGCGGCTACTTCGCCCCGGGCACGGCCTCGCTGGCCGCCTTCGCCGACCTCGCCCTCGGCCGCTGAGTCCTCGGCCTCTGAGCCCTCGGCCTCTGAGCCCTCAGCTCTGAGCCCTCGGCCGCTGGGCCCCTTCCTTCCGCTCTCCCCGACCGCCGCGCCGCACCCCGCGAACGGAGACCTCGTCATGCCCGGTTCCCTGCCCACTCCCCTGCTGGCCCCCCTGCACCGCGCCGCCCGCCAGGTGGACGCCCGCACCCCCGCGAGCCGCGACCGCGCGCTGGACGGCCTGCGCGCCCTCGCCCTGCTCGCCGTCCCGGTCGGCCACTGGCTGCTCGGCGGCTTCACCCGCTCCGCCGACGGCGCCCTGCACAACGCCAGCCCGCTGTCCTCCCCCGCGCTCGGCTTCTTCGCCCCGGCCAGCTGGGGGCTGCAACTGCTCGGGGTGTTCTTCCTGGTCGGAGGCCACTCCGCGGTCCGCTCGCTGGCCCGGGCCAAGGCCCGCGGCACCGGTCACGCCGGCTGGCTGCGCGGCCGGGCAGTGCGGCTGCTCCGTCCGGTGCTCGGGGTGACCGCCGTCTGGGCGCTGCTGATCCCGCTGCTGCCGCGCCTCGGCGTGCCCGCCGACACCGTCCGGACCGGGTCGACGCTGGTGGTGCAGCCGCTCTGGTACATCGCGGTCTACCTCGGGCTGACCGCGCTCACCCCGCTCTGCGCGGCCGCCGCCCTCCGGCTGGGCGGCTGGTCGGCGGCCCTGCTGATCGCCGCGGTCGCCGTCGTCGACCTGCTGCGGTACGGGCCGTGGGCGGAGTCGGTGCCGTCCTGGGTCGGGCTGCTGAACATCCTGCCGGGCTGGCTGTTCGGCTACCAGCTGGGCGTGCTCTGGGCCGAGGGCCGGCTGGGCCGGCCGACGGCGCGGCTGCTGCTGGCCGGGGGCGCGGCGCTGTTCGCGGCGCTGCTGCTGGTCTTCCACTACCCGGCGTCGATGGTCGGGGTGCCCGGTGCCGCCCGGACCAACTCGCACCCGCCGTCGCTGCTGGTCCTGGCGCTGGCCTCGGTCCAGTGCGGCGCGGCGGTGCTGCTGCGCGACCGGCTCGGCCGGCTGCTGTCCGGCCGTCCGCTGCTCTGGCTGCCGGTGGTGGCGGTCAACCTCTCCGCGATGACGATCTTCTGCTGGCACCAGAGCGCGATGCTCGCCGTCGCGGTGCCGGGCGCGGCCGCCTTCGGCGCGGTGCCCGGGCTGACGATGGCTCCGGACTCGCTCGGCTGGGTGGCGCTGCGACTGGCGCTGCTCCCGCTGTTCGGCGCGGTGCTGATCGGGATCGGGTGGTTCACCCGCCGGTTCGACGGCCCGTGGACGGCGCTCTCCCGGCCGGCCAAGGCGGCGGCCGGCGCGGCGGCGGCGTTCTTCGCCGCGTACGCCCTCGGCGTGGTCTGAGCGGCCGGGCCGGCGGGGGCGCGGCGGAGCGGTACGGCGGGCGCGGACCGGACGGTCCGCGCGCCACCGGCTCACCCGCTTGCTGGTCCGGCCGCCGCCGAACGCAGTGACTCCGCATGCGAACCACCACGGACCGTGATGGCCTGTGACTGTCGGCGATCGAGCACCGCCCTCGCCGGCCCGATCCCCCGTTCCCGCCCGGCCGTCCCGCGCCGGGCGGTCCTGCCCGTCCGAGGAGTTCCATGTCCCTGTCCCCGCCACGGCCCGGCCGACGCATCGCGGCCGTCCTCGCCACCGCCGTGGTCTGCGCGCTGACCGCCGGCCCCGCCGCCGCCCACGGCCCCGGCGGCCACGGCACCACCGACGACCCGACCGCCACCGCCCCGAAGGTCGCCGACCCCCGGGTGCTCGCCGAGCTGCGCGACGACGAGGTCGCCGCACTCGGCCAGGAACACGCCGAGGAGCACGCCCGGTTGCGCGCCGCCGTCCGCGGCATCGGCGACTACCCCCAGACCACCCGCACCAACCGGCTGCACGCGCTGACGGAGTCCCAGACCACCCACAACAAGGGCTTCGCCGCGGAGACCTTCGGGTCGTTCAACCAGTACTTCCCCTCCCCGGACTTCGGCGACCACATCGCCCTGCTGCCCACCGGCAAGGTGCTGCTGTTCTCCTTCGAGCGGATCGAGACCAACCCGGAGAAGGAGCCCGCCCCCACCCAGACCACCGGGAAGGAGAACGCCGGCCGGGCCTTCCTCTGGGACCCGGCCCAGGGGTACGGCAAGAACGCCTTCAAGCAGGTCACCCCGCCGGTGGTCGACATGCCGGACGGCCTGAACCAGCCGCGTCCCGCGCCGTTCTTCTGCGCCGGCCACTCCTTCCTGCCCAACGGCATGCTCGGCGTCTTCGGCGGCAACCTCGGCGGCAACGGCGGCACCGGTGCCAAGCTCTCGCTGATCTTCGACCCGTGGACCGAGACCTGGACCCGCAACCCCGACATGTCCGTCGGCCGCTGGTACCCCTCGGTGGTGACCGGCGCGGACGGCCGGCAGCTGATCATGTCCGGCCAGTCCGAACTCGGCTGGGGCACCCCCACCCCGGTCGTCGAGCGCTTCCCCGCCAAGGGCCACCCGGTGCCCTCGCTCAAGACCGACACCCCGAAGAACACCCCGGTCGACCGGTTCAAGGCCGACGCCCCGTTCACCCTGGACTACCCGCACCTGTTCTCGCTCAACGACGGCAACGTCTACGCCTTCGGCCGCCAGGCCTCCGAGCAGTGGAAGTTCGACCCGGTCGCCGAGTCCCGCTCCGACCTGACCGCCCGCCCGGACGGGCGCAAGCGCAACTACGGCTCGGCCGTACCGCTGCCCGGCGGCGTCAACGGCCCGGACTCCGCCCTGGTCCTCGGCGGCGACCGGGACAACCCGAGCACCCTGCGCTTCTCCAACGGCGCCTGGACCGCCGAGAAGCCCCGCGCCTTCGGCCGCACCCAGGACGACACCCTGCTGCTGCCCAACGGCCGACTGATGACGGTCAACGGCGCGTACGACATCCGCGACTACGGCAACGGCCCGTACAACCCGAACGCCGACCTCAAGTACCGCCAGGTCGAACTCCGCGACGACCAGGGGAACTGGCAGCTCGGACCGGTCCAGCGGCTGCCGCGCGGCTACCACTCCAACGCCGTGGTGCTGCCCGACGGCCGCGTCATGGTCACCGGCGACGAACTCCAGCAGCTCGCCAACAACCCGGACGTCAACGGCACGGTGAGCGGCGTCCCCGGCACCACCGGCCCGGTCACCATGGACGGCACCATCGAGATCTACGAGCCGGCCTACCTCCACCAGGGCAACCGGCCGCTGCTCGACCGGGCCCCGACCGGCCCCATCGGCTACGACAAGAACTTCCAGGTCACCACCGGCACCCCGGGCCAGGCCGCCAAGGCCGTCCTGCTCTCGCCGACCACCTCGACCCACTCGGTGAACACCAGCCAGCGCCACATCGACCTGCGGCTCACCAGCCGGGCCGGCAACCGACTGGAGTTCCAGGCCCCGCCGGACGCCAAGGCCGCGCCGCCCGGCTGGTACATGCTCTTCCTGCTCAACGACCAGGGCGTGCCCTCCGTCGCCAAGTGGGTCCAGCTCGGCCCCACCGCCTGACCCCACCCCGAAAGGACCCCCACCCGATGGCAACGGATCCGAACCTTCGCGAGAGCGACGAGATCCAGGGCGACATCCTGGCCGGCTTCAAGAAGGACAACGTCAGCGTCCTGTTCCTCAAGTTCGAGGACGCCGCCCGGGCCCGCGACTGGCTCCGGCAGCTCACCCCGCAGATCTCCACCACCCGTGAGGTCGCCGCGTTCAACGACGCCTTCAGCCGGGCCCGCAGGACCTCCGGCGGCGACGACCCCAAGACCCTCACCGCGACCTGGCTGGGCATCAGCTTCACCTACGAGGGCCTGCGGATGCTCTCCACCGCCGACCCGTTCCCGCAGGCCCCGCCGGTCGGCAGCGGCCTGGAGGCGTTCAAGGAGGGCTCGGCCAAGCGGGCCGGCGCGCTCGGCGACACCGGCGACAACTCGCCGGAGAGCTGGCTGTTCGGCAACGGGAAGGGCCAGCCGGTGCACGCCGTGCTGAAGCTCTCGGCGGACACCGAGAAGGACCTCCAGGCCGCCGTCGAGGCCCAGCGCATCGCCGCCGCCGAGTGCCGGGTGCTGATCGTCTACCAGCAGAACGCCCAGACCCTGCTGGGCAGTCGCCGGGGCAAGGAGCACTTCGGCTTCAAGGACGGCATCAGCGAGCCCGGCGTCCGGGGCTTCGACCGGCCCGACCCGAACCGGCCGGAGGAGGTAGAGGGCCACCCGGGCACCCGGATCGTCCCGGCCGGCGAGTTCGTCTGCGGCCTGGAGAACGACCCCAACAGCTTCCCCAGGGACCAGTACCCGGACTGGGCCCGCAACGGCTCCTTCCAGGTGGTCCGCCGCCTCGCCCAGGACGTCCCCGGCTGGTGGTCGCAGGTCGCGGTGAAGCTGAAGGAGCTCAGGCTCGCCAAGGCCGTCCCGGACGGGGCGACCACCGAGTGGCTGGCCGCCCGGATGGTCGGCCGCTGGCGCTCCGGCGCCCCGGTCTGCCACTTCCAGGACCGGGACGTCCCCAACAACCCGGCGGCCGCGGCGGACAACGACTTCGACTTCCGGGACGACCTGGAGGGCCTGGTCACCCCGCTCTGGTCGCACCTGCGCAAGACCAGCCCGCGGGCCGGCCTCCAGGCCCCGGACCCCAGCCGCCCGCCGTTCGACGCCAAGGCCCTCGACGGCCGCCGGATCATGCGCCGCGGCACGCCCTACGGGGCGCCGTTCGACCCGGCCTCGGAGGGCCCGGGCGGGCCCGACGACCCGCGCGGCCTGCTGTTCATCTCCTACCAGGCGGACATCCAGCGGCAGTTCGAGTTCATCCAGGCCGACTGGATGGACCAGTCGGACTTCCCGCCCGGCCGCAACCCTGAGCCCGGCAAGGACCCGGTCGTCCTCGCGGCCGACGACGTCGACTTCGAGAGCCGGGAGTCGGACGGCACGGTCAAGCACACCGCGCTGAGCTTCGCCCAGTTCGTCCGGACCACCGGCTCGGTGTACGCCTTCATGCCCTCCCTCAGCACCCTGCGGGCCCTCGCCGACGGGCGGCTCACCGGCTCCGGTCAGAACGGCCAGAACGGCCAGAACGGGCAGAACGACGGGCAGACCCAGACGCAGACCCAGCAGAGCGGGCAGACCACCGCCCCGGGCGGCCCGGCGTACCCGTGCGACGACTTCCTGGCCGTCCCCGACCAGTGGCGGCGCGGCGGCCGGACCCAGTTCTGGGTCGGCCACGGCGACCGCTACCGGAAGATCTCGGTCGCCGACGGCACCGCCCACACCGATCAGGTGGTCAAGGGCGACACCGCGCTGGGCGAGCACTCCTGCTTCCGGGGCATCGACCGGCTCGACTGCCTGCTGCCGATGCCCGACCTGCAGAACCCCGGCGGCAAGAGCTGGTACTGGGCCTTCCACAGCACCGGCGGCCGCCAGCAGTACCGGGCCGTCTCGATCACCTGCGGCAGCGGCCACACCGGCGCCCTGGAACGCCCCGACCGCGACCTCACCGCCTGGAACTCGCTCAACGGCGTCGGCCGGGTGGACTGCTTCCTGCCCGTCCCCGACCAGCAGCGGGTGGGCGGCAAGAGCTGGTACTGGTGCTTCCACACCACCGGCGGCCGCCAGCAGTACCGGCTGATCTCGATCGCCGACGGCGCCGCCCACACCGACGTCCTGGAGCGCACCGACCGGGGGCTGTCCCAGTGGGGCTCGCTGAACGGCGTCGACGCGGTGAACTGCTTCCTGCCCGTCCCGGACTGTCAGCGGACCGGCGGCAGGAGCGAGTACTGGGTCTTCCACGGCGACAGCTACCGCCGGATCTCGGTGGCCGACGGCAGCGGCCACCCGGACCGCCTGGTCAGCGGCTCGCGCTCGTGCTCCGCCTGGAACTCACTGGGCTGACCCGCCCGGGCCGGGCCGGAGCCGCCCCGGCCCGCTCGCACACCTCCGCCCCCGTCGCCCTCCGGCCGCGGGGGCGGAGCGTTCGGCGGCGACCGGTTCCCCCGCGAACGAACGGAACGCCCGGAGGACACCCCGCGTTCATGTGACCCATCCCACAGTTTAAGGCGGGCCCAGCACTCCTCCGGGCCCCTAGGCTTGCGCTGGAAGTTGGCAGTCGTACCACCCTCGGGCCCCGTCCGGGAACGGTGACGGGACTCTCTGGGAGTTGAGGCGATGCGCCGTCGACGGTGGAAGCACGTCCTGATCGGCGCCTTCGCGGGCGCCGCCGTCCTCGCGGACGCCGGTGCGGCGGCCGCCCAGGCCGCCGCCGCCACCGAGCAGTTGGCCATCTCCACCCCGCCGGCCGGCAGCGCCGCCTGGGTCGAGGACCACTCCTACGGCCAGGACCTGCCCGACCCGGCCACCACCGCGCCGGCCGCCGCCGCCGAGTTCTTCGACCGGCTCCCCCCGGCCGAGACCGACCGGCTGGTCGCGGCCTACC
>NZ_JZWY01000074.1:0-15765 GCF_000966955.1 Streptomyces sp. NRRL S-495 | reverse complement strand
GACCGGCTGGTCGCGGCCTACCCGCTGGTCGTCGGCAACTACGACGGCGCGCCGCTCGCCCTGCGCTACCGGGCCAACCGGGTGGCGCTGGCCGCCGAGCGCGACCACGCCCGGGCCCGCGCGGCCGACCCGGAGCTCGACCAGGACCAGCGCGCGCTGGCCGTCTCCCGCGCCAACGACGTGCAGAGCCTGCTCGCCCCCGGCCGGCAGATCCTCGCCTTCGACCCGCGCGGCCGGGGCCTGCTGACCGAGGTCTGGGGCGACCTCGGGACGGCCGACCGGATCGCCGTGCTCGTCCCCGGCTCCGACGCCGACCTCGGCCACTTCGACCAGGCCGTGGAACCGCTCCGCTCCCCCGCCGGGATGGCCCGCGCGCTGTACGAGGAGGAGCACCGGCAGTCCCCGGGCTCCCGCACCGCCGTCGTCGCCTGGACCGGCTACGTCACCCCCTCCGGCCTCGGCCCGGACGCGGTCACCTCCCGGCTCGCCGACGTCGGCGCGCCCCGGCTGCGCCGCCTGCTCGCCGGGCTGAAGGAGACCACCCGCCCGCAGGCGCCGCCGGCGCTGTTCTGCCACTCCTACGGCTCGGTGGTCTGCGGCACGGCCGCGCCGGACATCCCCCGGGCGGCCGCCTCCCCGACGGACACCGCCGGGGTCACCGACCTGGTGGTCTTCGGCTCCCCCGGCATGGGCGTGGAGAGCCGCTCCGAGCTGGGCGGCGGGGTGCGGGTCTGGGCGACCCGCAACGAGACCGACTGGATCGGCAACGTGCCGTACCTGGAGGTCGGCGGGCTCGGCCACGGCGCCGACCCGACCTCGGTGGACTTCGGCTCCGAGCGGCTCTCCTCGGCCCACTCCTCCGGCCACAACGGCTACTTCGCGACCGGCACCGACAGCCTGTACAACTTCGCCGCCGTCGCCCTCGGCCGGGACCAGGACGTGCTCCGCCCGGCCCCCGAGGCCTAGGGCGCGCCTTCAGACCCTCGCCCCCGGGTCAGACCGGGTCGGGCCGGCGCGCCTCCTGGTAGAGCCGGACGGCCTCGGCGGCGGTGCGGGCCATCTCCCGGCGGGCGGCCGGCGGGTGGAGCACCTCGGCGTCCGCGCCGAACGCCAGCAGGGCCCGCACGGCCGGCAGCGACTGGAAGCCGAGCGCGAGTTCGACCCAGTCCTCGGGCGCGCCGCCCCCGGTCTCCGGCGGCGGCGCGGTGAGCCGGGTGCCGTGGATCCGGACGAACATGTCCAGCCGCCCGCGCCGCACCCGCACCTTCACCGTCAACTCCCTGGGCAGCCGCTCCACCTGCTCGCGCAGCACCGTCCAGACGTCGCCGAGCCCCACCCCCGGCCGTCGGCGCACCGACTCCTCGGCGGTCTCCGCGTACAGCACCCGGTCGGCCCGGAACAGCCGCGGCTCACCGCGCAGATCGGCCACCAGGTACCAGACGGCGGCCTTGCTGACCAGGCCGTACGGGTCCACGGTGTACTCCGCCGGGGCGGGCGAGCCGCTGTGCCGGTAGCGCAGCCGCAGGCGCCGGTCGGCGAACACGGCGTACTGCAGNNGCGTACTGCAGCTCGCCGAGGTCGGGCCCGGGGGCGGCGCCGGCCTGGAGCCAGCGCGCCGGGTCGACCAGGATCCGCTCGCTGATCCGCTCGGCGCCGGGGCGGTGCGGGGCTGGCAGCGCGGCCATCACCTTGCGCAGCGCCGAACCCAGCGCGCCGTCCAGCCCGAGGTCGCTGTGCGCGCCCTGGGCGGACAGCACGAACAGGGCGCGCGCCTCGTCGGCGGTCAGGCCGCTGACATCGGTGCGGTAGCCGGGCAGCAGGCTGATGCCGCCGTGCCGGCCGCGTTCGGTGTAGACCGGCACGCCGGCCGTCGAGAGGGCCTCGACGTCGCGGTAGATGGTGCGGACCGACACCTCCAGCCGTTCGGCCAGTTCGGTGGCGGGCACCCGGCCGCGGGTCTGGAGCAGCAGCAGGATCGAGAGCAGGCGGTCGGCCTTCATGCTCCGAGGATCCCAGAAATCATGACGGCGCTTGTCAGGTTTTACCGGGAGATTGCCTCCGTACCGCAAAACCTTCCGCACCACTGGAGTTGAAAGTTCCCATGGACACCACCCAGGACCCGCGCCCGCTGTACCTGCTCGCCCTCGACCAGTTGGAGAAGCTGGTCGCCGAGGCCGCCCCGGAGACCCTGGACCGGCCCACCCCGTGCACCGAGTACGACCTGCGGACCCTGCTCGGCCATGTGGTCGGCGGCATCCACCGGCTCGCCTACATGGGCGAGGGCGGCCACTGCGAGGACGTCGCGGCCGCGACCGGCGAACTCCCCGACGACGGCTGGCCGGCCGCCCTCACCCGGGCCCGGGCCCGGGTGACCGCCGCCTGGGCCGAGGACGCCAAGCTCGACCGCCCGACCTTCGCGCCCTGGGGCGAGGTGCCCGGCCGGGCGGCGGTCGGCGGCTACGTCCTGGAGACCGTCACCCACGCCTGGGACATCGCCCGCGCGCTCGACACCGACCCCCCGCTGGACGAGCGGCTGGACGAGCGGCTGGCCGAGGCCGCGCTGGGGATCGCCCTGGCCGTGCTGCCGGCCGAACCGCGCGGCGGCGCCGTGCCGTTCGGCCCGGTCCGGCCCGCCCCCGCCGAGGCCGGTCCGTACACCCGGCTCGCCGCGTACCTCGGCCGGGAGGTCTGAGACCCCCGGCTCACGGCTCCCACCGCGCGACCCGGCCGTCGTACAGGTCGATCTTGTGATCGAGCACGGCCAGCGTCGCGTGCAGGTCCGCGATCCGCTGCCGCACCTCCTCCCGGTGGGCGAGCAGTCCTCCCGGTGGGCGAGCAGCAGATCGCGCCGGTCGGCGGAGGTCCGGTCGCCCTCGCGGGCCAGCTCCACGTACCGCAGCATGTCCGCCACCGGCATCCCGGTCAGCCGCAGCCGCCCCAGGAAGGCCAGCCGGTGCAGGTCGGCGTCGCTGTACCGGCGCTGACCGGAGGCCGAGCGGTCGACCGGGTCCAGCAGGCCGATCCGCTCGTACCAGCGCAGGGTGTGCGCGGTCAGCCCGCTGGCCACCGACACCTCGCCGATGGTGTGCCGCGCCGTCCGGTCCGGCGCGCCGAGCGGGTCCCGGAACACCTCGTCGCAGGTGCGCAGTCCGGCCTCGATCGCTGCGAGTACGGTCATCTCGGTCCCCCCGGTGCTGAACGTGCCGACGCCACCGGCGCCGTGGAGTGCGGTCGGACCAAGCCTGCCATCCCGGCGGGGCGGGCGCCCCCGTTAGAGTCGGCGCATGGAGAGCTTGCGGAAGATCGAGACCTGGCCGGTGCCGCACGCGGCGGCGGCCGTCGTACGGGGCGCGGACGGTGCGCTGCTGGGTGCGCACGGTCCGCAGGAGCACCTGTTCCCGCTGGCGTCGGTGACCAAGCTGCTCACCTCGTACGCCGTGCTGGTCGCGGTCGAGGAGGGCGTCTTCGAGCTGGACGACCCGGCCGGGCCCGAGGGCTCGACCGTCCGGCACCTGCTGGCCCACACCTCGGGCCTGGCCTTCGACGAGCACCGGGTGATGGCCGAGCCCGGCAACCGCCGGCTCTACTCCAACGCCGGATTCGACGTGCTGGCCCGGACCCTGGAGGAGGCGGCGGGCATCGAGTTCGGCCGGTACGCCGCCGAGGCCGTGTTCCAGCCGCTCGGCATGAACGCCACCCTGATCAACACCGCGCACCGCACCCCCGCCGGGGCCGGCGGCCTGTCGACCGTCGCCGACCTCGCCCGGTTCGCCGCCGAGCTGCAGTCGCCCAAGCTGCTCGACCCGGGCACCCTGCGCGCGGCGACCCGCGAGGTGGCCTTCCCGGGCACCGGCGGCGTGCTGCCCGGCTTCGGCCACCGCCGGCCGAACGACTGGGGCCTCGGCTTCGAGATCCGCGACGGCAAGGCCCCGCACTGGACCGGCTCCACCAACTCCCCGGCGACCTTCGGCCACTTCGGCCAGTCCGGCACCTTCCTGTGGGTGGACCCGGAGGCCGGGGTGGCCTGCGTCGCGCTCACCGACCTCGACTTCGGCCCGTGGGCCGCCCAGGTCTGGCCGGTGCTCTCCGACGCCGTCCTCGCCGAACTCCGGGGCTGACGGCGGCAGTACGCGGGGCGGTACGGCAGCAGCGGCGCCGTCAGCCGTACGAGACCGGCGAGTGCATCTCCCACAGGAGCAGCTCCGCGCCGGTCCCGCCGGCCGTCGGCGCCGCGAAGGCGTCCCCGGTGATCCGCACGCTGTCGCCGGGCACCATCGAACGGCCGCCGCCCTGCGGCCCGGGCACCGTCCGGTAGCCGAGCGAGCCCGCCGTCAGGTGCGCGTAGCGGTAGGCGGCGGCCGGCAGCGCCGGCAGCGGCTGCCAGGGCCCGGCGGTCACCAGCCACAGCGCGGCGTCCCCGCGCCGCAGCCGCAGCGCCTCCGTGCCGGCGTCCCGGGCCAGCCCGGAGGCGAGCAGCGTCAACCCGTCGGCCGCCCGCTCCACCCCGCGCAGCCCGTACACCGGCGGCGCGTCGAGGACGTCCGGCTGGAGCCACATCTGGACGAAGCGGACCGGGCCGTCGGCGCCGCCGACATTGCGCTCGGTGTGGCTGACGCCGGAGCCCGCGCCCAGGTGCTGGACCATGCCGGGCCGCACCACCCCGCTGTGCCCGTGCGAGTCCCGGTGGGCCAGCGCGCCCTCCAGCACCCAGGTGAGGATCTCGGTGTCCCGGTGCTTGTGCTCGTCGTACCCGGCGCCGGGGGCGAGCTGTTCCTCGTTGCACGCCAGCAGGGCCCCGAAGTGCGTGTTCTTCGGGTCGTAGTGCCCGGAGAAGGAGAACGCGTGCCGGGTCTCGACGCCCTCGGCGGGGGTCGAGAGGTAGCGCTCGGCGGTACGGCGGAGATCGGCCCTGGGACGGGCTGGGGCATCGGTCACGGGCCCACCGTAGTGCCGGCTCCGGCGGGTGTGACGGTCACCACCCCGCCCGTCCGCCGGGGCCTGTGCACGAGCAGTCACTCCGGTGAGGCAGTCTTGTCCCTGTGCCAGCCGCCTCCGCGAACTCCAAGAGCGATCCGACCGTCCCCGACAGGAACGGGAAGAGCCCGACGCCCGGTGCCGGGAGAGACCGGCCCGGGCGGGCGGCACCGCGCCTGACCGCGCAGGAGCGCCGGCTCGCCGCCGACCGCGCCGAGCGCCGGGCCGCGACCCTCAAGCGGCTGGAGAAGTCCTCCGGCAAGCTCGCCTCCGCCGCGATCGCCAGGATGGACGACCAGCTCGGCTGGTACCGGCGGATGCCGCCGGAGCACCGGTCCTGGATCGGCCTGGTCGCCCAGGCCGGTATCGCCGCGTTCACCGAGTGGTACCGCAAGCCGGACGCCCCGCAGGCGATCTCCACCGATGTCTTCGGCACCGCGCCGCGCGAGCTGACCAGGGCGATCACCCTGCGCCAGACCGTCGAGCTGATCCGCACCACCATCGAGGTGATGGAGGAGGCGATCGAGGAGGTGGCCGCCCCCGGCGACGAGGCCGACATGCGCGAGTCGGTGCTGGTCTACGCCCGGGAGATCGCCTTCGCCACCGCCCAGGTGTACGCCCAGGCCGCCGAGGCCCGGGGGGCCTGGGACGCCCGGCTGGAGGCCCTGGTGGTCAACTCGCTGCTCTCCGGCGACGCCGACGAGGGCGTGCTGTCCCGGGCGGCCGCGCTCGGCTGGGGCCAGCCCAGCCAGGTCCGGGTGGTGATGGGTTCCGCTCCGGACGGTGACAGCGAGCTGGTGGTGGAGGCGATCCGCCGGGCCGCCAGGTACGCCAAGCTGCACGTGCTGACCGGGGTGCTGGGCAAGCGCCTGGTGGTCGTGGTGGGCGGCGACAAGGAGCCGGTGCACGCGGCCCGGGCGCTGATCGGCCAGTTCGCGGCCGGTCCGGTGGTGGTCGGCCCGACCGTGCCCGACCTGCTCTCGGCGACCCGCTCGGCACACGCCGCCGCGGCCGGTCTGCGGGCCTGCGCGGCCTGGCCGGACGCCCCGCGGCCGGTGCTGGCGGACGATCTGCTGCCGGAACGGGCACTCGCGGGCGACCAGGCGGCCCGGCGCCAGCTGGTGGAGGAGATCTACACACCGCTGGACGAGGCCGGTTCGGCACTCCTGGAGACCTTGAGTGTCTACCTGGAGCAGGCCTCCTCGCTGGAGGGCGCCGCCCGGATGCTCTTCGTCCACCCCAACACGGTGCGCTACCGGCTCCGACGTGTGACCGACGTCACGGGCTACGCTCCCTCCGACGTGCGTTCGGCCTTCACCCTGCGTATCGCACTGGCGCTGGGGCGGCTCACGGCCACCGGAGAGTCAAGCTGACCACGCTGTAGGGACCTTACAATCCCGGATGCTTTTCTTCGTTACCGTCGCCTACCCGCCCCCGGGCGCCTGGCGAGAGAGGGTTGAACCGTGCTCGTAATCGTCGCCCCTGGACAGGGTGCCCAGACCCCCGGTTTCCTCAGCCCCTGGCTGGAGCTCGACGGCGTCGCCGACCGCCTCCGCGGTTGGTCGGAGGTCGCCGGGCTCGACCTTGTGCGCGCGGGCACCGAGGCGGACGCCGAGGAGATCAAGGACACCGCCGTCGCGCAGCCGCTGCTGGTCGCCGCCGGCCTGGTGACCGCCCGCGCGCTGTTCCCGGACGAGAACGCCGCCCGCGGGCTGGTCGGCGCGGTCGCCGGCCACAGCGTCGGCGAGATCACCGCCGCCGCCGGCGCCGGGGTGCTGAGCGCCCACGACGCCCTCACCTTCGTGCGCGAGCGCAGCCTGGCCATGGCCGAGGCCGCCGCGGCCACCGAGACCGGCATGGTCGCCCTGCTCGGCGGCGACGCCGAGGCCGTCGCGGCCAAGCTGGCCGAGCACGGCCTGACCGCGGCCAACAACAACGGCGGCGGCCAGATCGTCGCGGCCGGCACCCTGCCGCAGCTGGACGCGCTGCGCGAGGACCCGCCGGCCGGCTCCCGGCTGGTCGCGCTGAAGGTGGCCGGTGCCTTCCACACCTCCCACATGGCCCCCGGCGTCGAGCGGCTGGCCAAGCTGGCCCCGACCCTGACGGTCGCCGACCCCGAGGTCGCCTACGTCTCCAACCAGGACGGCCAGGTGGTCGCCTCCGGTGCCGAGGTGCTGAGCCGACTGGTGTCGCAGGTGTCCAACCCGGTCCGCTGGGACCTCTGCATGGAGACCCTCCAGCAGCTGGGCGCGACCGCCGTCATCGAGCTCGCCCCGGCGGGCACCCTCACCGGACTGGTCAAGCGCAACCTCAAGGGTGTGGCGACGCTTGCCCTCAAGACCCCCGCCGACCTGGACAAGGCACTCGCCCTGGTCGCGGAGCACGGCGGTCAGGAGCAGGAGCAGGCATGAGCAACACCCCCCAGATCCGCCCCGTCACCGGTGCGCAGTACTCGCGCATCCACGGTGTGGGCGGCTACCGGCCGGTCCGGGTGATCCCGAACGCCGAGGTGCTGACCTGGATCGAGTCCTCGGACGAGTGGATCCGCACCCGCAGCGGGATCGCCGAGCGCCGCTGGGCCGGTCCGGAGGAGTCCGTCGCCGAGATGTCGGTGCAGGCCGCCGGCAAGGCGATCGCCCAGGCCGGGATCGACCCGGCGCGGATCGGCGGCGTGATCGTCGCGACCGTCTCGCACCTCAAGCAGACCCCGGCCGTCGCCACCGAGATCGCCGAGCGGCTCGGCTGCGGCACCGCCCCGGCCTTCGACATCTCGGCCGCCTGCGCCGGCTTCGGCTACGGCCTGGGCCTGGCCGACGGCATGGTGCGCGGCGGCAGCGCCGAGTACGTCCTGGTGATCGGTGTGGAGCGGCTCAGCGACCTGACCGACACCTCGGACCGCTCGACCGCGTTCATCTTCGGCGACGGCGCCGGCGCCGCGATCGTCGGCCCGTCCGACACCCCCGGCATCGGCAAGGTCGTCTGGGGCTCGGACGGTTCGCAGAAGGACGTCATCTCGCAGACCGAGGCCTGGGACACCGCCTTCGCCAAGCAGGACGCCATCAACGGCGCCGGCGAGGAGACCAGGTGGCCGGCCCTGCGGATGGAGGGTCAGACGGTCTTCCGCTGGGCGGTCTGGGAGATGGCGAAGGTGGCCCAGCAGGCGCTGGACGCCGCCGGGATCACCGCCGACCAGCTCGGCGCGTTCATCCCCCACCAGGCCAACATGCGGATCACCGATGCCATGATCAAGGCCCTCAAGCTGCCCGAGTCGGTGCCGGTCGCCCGCGACATCGCGGAGACCGGGAACACCTCGGCGGCCTCCATCCCGCTCGCGATGGAACGCATGCTGGAGAGCGGCGAGGCCCGCAGCGGGGACCTCGCACTGATCATCGGGTTCGGGGCGGGTCTCGTGTACGCCGCGGCGGTCGTTACGCTCCCCTAGGCGTTTTCTGCCCGATCCACCACAAACCTGCGTCCGTCCGCCGGGCGGCCGCATTCAACACCGAAGAGGAGCAGCCAGTATGGCTACCAAGGACGAGGTTCTGGAAGGTCTCGCCGAGATCGTCAACGAGATCGCCGGCATCCCGACCGAGGACGTCGAGCTCGACAAGTCCTTCACCGACGACCTGGACGTCGACTCGCTGTCCATGGTCGAGGTCGTCGTGGCCGCCGAGGAGCGCTTCGACGTCAAGATTCCGGACGACGAGGTCAAGAACCTGAAGACCGTCGGCGACGCGGTGAACTACATCCTCACCAACGCCTGAGCCGTCGACTCTGTCGATGCCTGAGATCGGCCGACTCCACCGGGTCGGCCGACCCGCCGGCCGGGACGCCCACCGGGCGCCCGGCCGGGCCCACATTCGGCCCGCCGCCGACCCCCCGCACGAACGTGAGAGAAGAAGATCCAGTGACCGTTGAAAACCGTACCGTGGTCGTCACGGGTATCGGCGCCTTCACGCCGCTGGGCGGCGACGCCGCCACCACCTGGGAGAACCTGCTCGCCGGGCGCTCCGGGGTGGCTGTCCTGACCGAGGAGTGGGCCGCCGAGCTGCCCGTCCGGATCGCCGCGCGCACCGCCGTCGAGCCGGGCGAGATCCTCCCCCGTCCGCTGGCCCGCAAGCTGGACCGCTCGGCGCAGTTCGCGCTGATCGCCGCCCGCGAGGCCTGGGCCGACGCCGGTTTCGAGACCCCGGCCACCGACGAGTCCTCCAAGCTGGCCCCGGAGCGCCTGGGCGCCGTGATCGCCTCCGGCATCGGTGGCGTCACCACCCTGCTCGACCAGTACGACGTACTGAAGGAGAAGGGCGCCCGCAAGGTCTCCCCGCACACCGTCCCGATGCTGATGCCCAACTCCCCGGCGGCCAACGTCGGTCTGGAGGTCGGCGCCCGCGCGGGTGTGCACACCCCCGTCTCCGCCTGTGCCTCCGGCGCCGAGGCGATCGGCTACGCGATCGAGATGATCCGCAACGGCCGCGCCGACGTCGTGGTGGCCGGCGGCACCGAGGCGGCGATCCACCCACTGCCGATCGCCGCGTTCGCCAACATGATGGCGATGTCCAAGAACAACGACGACCCCGAGCGCGCCTCCCGCCCGTACGACAAGGGCCGGGACGGCTTCGTGCTCGGCGAGGGCGCCGGCGTGGTCGTGCTGGAGTCCGTGGAGCACGCCGAGGCCCGCGGCGCCCGCATCTACTGCGAGGCGGTGGGCCAGGGCCTGTCCTCGGACGCCCACCACATCGCCCAGCCCGAGCCGACCGGTGCCGGCGTGGCCCGCGCGCTGGCCGACCTGTTCGAGCGCAACCAGCTCGACAAGGCCGAGATCGTGCACGTCAACGCGCACGCCACCTC
The DNA here is from genome assembly GCF_000966955.1 of Streptomyces sp. NRRL S-495. Taxonomy (NCBI): domain Bacteria; kingdom Bacillati; phylum Actinomycetota; class Actinomycetes; order Kitasatosporales; family Streptomycetaceae; genus Streptomyces; species Streptomyces sp. NRRL S-495. Next base: position 5,943 of record NZ_JZWY01000074.1, on the reverse strand, counting down.
GACCCCGCAGGGTGACACCGCCGAGCTGAAGGCGCTCCGCAAGGAGCTGGGCGAGGAGCTCGACCACATCGCCATCTCGGCGACCAAGTCGATGACCGGCCACCTGCTGGGCGGCGCCGGCGGCATCGAGACCGTCGCCACCGTGCAGGCCCTGTACCACCGCCTCGCCCCGCCGACCATCAACGTCGACGAGCTGGACGACGACGTGGACGCGGACATCGTCCGCGGCGAGGCCCGCCCGCTGCCCGAGGGCCGGATCGCGGCGCTGAACAACTCGTTCGGCTTCGGCGGCCACAACGTGGTGCTGGCCTTCCGCTCCCGCTGACCCCGGGCCGAGGGTCCACAACCGGACCGCGTCCGACGAGGAGGGGCCGGCGCTCGTACTGAGCGCCGGCCCCTCCTCGTCGTTCGTCCCGCGGCGGGTCAGACCACCTGGTGCAGCCAGCGCACCGGGGCACCCTCGCCCGCGTAGCGGAAGGGCTCCAGCTCGTCGTCCCAGGGCTTGCCGAGCAGCATGGCGATCTCGCCCTCGAGGTCCGCCCCCTCGCTGCGGGCGCGCAGCAGGACGGCGCGCAGCCGGTCCTCGGGGATGAGGATGTCACCGTGGATGCCGGTGACGGCGTGGAAGATGCCGAGCGAGGGCGTGCTGCTGTAGCGCTCGCCCTCGGCCGTGGCACAGGGCTCACTGGTGACCTCGTACCGCAGCAGCTGCCAGCCGCGCAGCGCGGAGGCGAGCTTCGAGGCCGTGCCGGGCTCGCCCTGCCAGGAGAGCTCGGCGCGCCAGTGTCCGGGCGCGGCCGGCTGGCGGATCCAGTCCAGGCTCACCCGCACTCCGAGCACCCCCGCGACGGCCCACTCGACGTGCGGGCACAGCGCGCGGGGCGCGGAGTGGACGTACAGGACTCCACGTGTCGTCACCGGGACCTCCAGGCTGTGGACGAGGGTCGCCTTCCCCAGCTGCCTCGCGTTCGTGCCCGTAGTTGATCCACAGTTACCCACGTTAGCCGACATTAAGTCACTAAATTGAGCAAAACGGACAGGCTTTCGCTCAATGCTAGTCGAATCCGCAACGAGGTCCACCCCCCGGTGGGATCTCTCCCCCGAACGGCCCCATCGCCAGGCGGGACCACCGTACCGCGCCTCCCCGCAGCGGTGCTGACGCACTTTCGGATCCGGCCGGAATGCGGTAGTGCGGCCGGATCCCCTCCGCCGGGTACGCAAACCGCCTCGCACCGGCGGTGGCCGGTACGAGGCGGGAGCGGGGGCCGTCGGGACGGGGCGTCAGCCCTTCAGCCGGACCACCATCTTGCCGGTGTTGGCACCGCGCAGCATGTCCAGGAAGGCCTGGGCGGCGTTCTCGAAGCCGTCCACCACGGTCTCCTCGGAGCGCAGCTTGCCCTCCTGGAGCCAGCCGCCCACCTCGGCGACGAACTGCGGGCGGAGCGCGTCGTGGTCGCCGACCAGGATGCCCTCCAGGCGCAGCCGCTTGCCGATGACCTGCATCAGGTTGCGCGGGCCGGGGGCGGCGGCGGTGTCGTTGTAGTGGGCGATCGCGCCGCACAGCACGGCCCGGCCGTGCACGCCCAGGGCGTTGATCGCGGCCTCCAGGTGCTCCCCGCCGACGTTGTCGAAGTAGAGGTCGATGCCCTCCGGGGCGACCTTGGCGAGCTGCTCGCCGACCGGGCCGTCCTTGTAGTTGAAGGCGGCGTCGAAGCCGAACTCCCCGGTCAGCCGGTCGACCTTCTCCGCCGAGCCGGCCGAACCGACCACCAGCGAGGCGCCCTTGAGCTTCGCGATCTGGCCGACGATCGAACCGACCGCACCGGCCGCGCCGGAGACGAAGACCCGGTCGCCCTCCTTGAACGCGCCGACCGCGAGCAGGCCGGCATAGGCGGTCAGGCCGGGCATGCCGAGCACGCCGAGGTAGGCGGAGAGCGGGACGCCCTCGATCTCCGGCACCTTGACCGCGTGCTTGGCGGGCAGGGTGGCGTACTCGCGCCAGCCGAGCCCGTGCAGCACCGCGTCGCCCGGGGCGAAGCCCTCGGCCGCCGAGGCCACGACGTAGCCGACGGCGCCGCCGTCCATGGCCGCGCCGAGCTGGAACGGCGGGATGTAGGACTTGGCGTCGTTCATCCGGCCGCGCATGTAGGGGTCGACCGACAGGTCCGTGTTGCGGACCAGGATCTCGCCCGGGCCCGGGGTCCGGACCGGCGCCTCGACCAGGGCGAAGTCGGTCGGGACGGGCCAGCCCTCGGGGCGGGCGGCGAGGTGCCACTCGCGGGCGGTGGCGGGTGCTTCCGGAGCGGCGGTCGGCTCGGCGGTCATGATGATCTCCCCACATAAAAGGTTGAGTCGGTGAAGTAACAATGGGCATGAAAGGTTCACGTTGTCAACTGTTCAGGTATGATGGGAAGCATGGACACCCAGCCGACCCGGGCCACCGCACCGCAGACCGACGAGATCACCCGCGAGGTCGTCGATCTCATGGCGAACCTGGTCGCGCTCTTCCACCGCGAGTACGAGGAGGCCGCCGCCGCCCGCTCGCTCACCGGAGCGCAGGCCAAGGTCCTCGCACTGCTGCGGCGCGGCCCGATGCCCATGCGCCAGATCGCCCAGACGCTCAGCTGCGAGCCCTCCAACATCACCGGCATCGTGGACCGGCTGGAGACCCGCGGCTTCGTCACCCGCCAGCCCGACCTCCAGGACCGCCGGGTCAAGCTGGTCGCCGCCACCGAGACCGGGGCGGGCGCCTCCGAGGAGCTCCGCGAGTCGCTGAACTTCGCCCGCGAGCCGCTCGCCGCGCTCGACTCCGAGGAGCGGACCCAGCTGCGCGACCTGCTCCGCCGGATGCTCACCGGCGCCACCGGCCCCGGCGCGTGAGCAGCATCACAGCTCCGGCCTCCGAATTGTCCGCCGATCGGAGGTAACCGAACACTCCCCCGAGACGTCTAACGTTCGAAGACGAGGCACCCGCCCGCCGACCGGCGGCCGGGTGGGATCCCAGAACGGAAAACGGGGGGACGGGAAGGATGAGCGGCAGCTCGCGCCGTCGGCGTGTCATACGGACCGTCATAGGACTCGCGGCCGTCCTGGTGCTGACCGTGGCCGGAGCCGGGGCCTGGTTCTACCACCGGCTGGACACCAACATCAGCACCTTCGACGCCGGTGGTGTCGCCACCGAGCGCCCGCCCGCGCCGGTACCCACCGCTCCCGGGGCCTCGGTGCCGGTCAACGTCCTGCTGCTCGGCTCGGACACCCGCAACGACGGGAACTCCGACCTCGGCGGCGGCGACGAGGGGGTGGGCCACTCGGACACCGCGATCCTGCTGCACGTCTACGCCGACCGGAAGCACGCCGTCGGCGTCTCCATACCCCGCGACACCCTGGTCACCGTCCCGTCCTGCCGACTGCCCAGCGGCGACTGGACGAAGCCCCGCACGAACCAGATGTTCAACGAGGCCTTCACCGTCGGCGAGTCCCCCAAGGGGAACCCGGCCTGCACCCAGAACACCGTCGAGGCGCTCACCGGGCTGCGGATCGACCACACCATCGTGGTCGACTTCAAGGGCGTCGCCGCGATGACCGACGCCATCAACGGCGTCGAGGTCTGCGTCCCCAACGACGTCAACTCGCACAACATCAAGCTCCGCAAGGGCCTGCAGAAGATCGCCGGCCAGCCGGCCGTCGACTACCTCCGCGCCCGCTACGGCATCGGCGACAACTCCGACATCGGCCGGATGAAGCGCCAGCAGGCCTTCCTCTCCTCGATGATCCGCAAGATCCAGTCCCAGGGCTTCTCGCTGCCGACCCTGCTCCCGCTCGCCGACGCCGCCACCCGCTCGCTGACCGTCGACGAGGGCCTCGGCACCGCGATGAAACTGGTCGACTTCGCGCAGTCGCTGCAGCAGATCAAGCTGTCCGACATCACCTTCGTCACCACCCCCTGGCGGTTCTCGGTCGTGCAGAAGGGCCGGGTCGACCTGGTCCACCCCGACGTGGACACCCTGTGGCGGCTGCTCCGCGAGGACCGCACCCTGGACGGCCAGAGCACCGGCCTGGTCGCGGACGCCGACACCGCCGCCCCCTCGCCCGCCGCCACCGACGGCGCCGCGACCCCCGCGCCGGCCGCGACCCCGCTGAGCCCCGAGCAGCTCGCCGCCACGGTCACCGTGGTCAACGGCGTCGGCACCGACGGCCTCGCCGGCCGGGGCGCCGCGGCGATCCGGGCCCAGGGCTTCACCAATGTCTCGCTGGGCGCCACCACCGGCGGCCGGCTGCGCACCGAGATCGCCTACGACCCGCCGTTCAAGGCCGTCGCCGACCAGCTCGCCACGCTCTTCCCCGGCGCCAGGACGACCGAGGAGCCGGGCTCCGAGGGCGTCACGGTCACCCTCGGGCGCGACTACCGCCCGGCGCCCGCGGCCACCACCGGTCCGACCGCCCGGCCCGTGCCCGGCGGCGCGCCCGCCGCCGTGGGAGCCGCCGTCGGTGCCCCTGCCGGCGCCCCCACCGCACCGCCGGCCGCCACCGGACCGCTGCCCAGCAGCGTCCCCAGCGGCATCGCCGAGAACAGCCGCGGCGCCGACGCCGACCCCTGCGCCAACCTCACCTTCGGCTGAGGCCCGGCTCGGCCTTCCCGCCCCTTCCCGCCACTGCCCGCCCGGCGCCCGGCTCAGGCGGGATCGGGCAGCCCGGTGACGACGGCGGTGAGCCTGGTGCCGGGCGGGAAGGCGCCGGCCGCCGTGAGGTCGTACAGGGCGGCCAGCGTCTTCGCGACATAGCGGCGCTCCAGGGCGATCCCGTGCCGCCGCTCGAAGCCGGCCGCGAACTCCTCCAGCGCGGCCGGCACCCGGCCGTACCCGCCGCCGTGGTGCCCGTGGTCGATCCGCCAGCCGTCGAACTCCCGCCCGTACGCCTCCCGGTGCAACCGGGTCACCTCGTCCTCCAGGTACCCCTCGCCGCCGCGCAGCACCGCCACGCCCAGCGCCCGCGCCCCCGGCGGCAGCCCGGCCGCGATCCCGGCCAGCGTGCCGCCGGTGCCGACCGGGCAGCAGACCACGTCGCGCTCGCCCAGGTCGGCCAGCTCCGCCACGATCTCCGCCGCGCCGGTGACCGCGAGGCTGTTGGAGCCGCCCTCCGGCAGCACCAGGCCGGCGCCCCAGCGCCACCCCGCCCCCTCCCCGGCCCGGCCGGCGGCCTCCCGGTACTCGGCCCGGGTCAGGAACACCAGCTCCATCCCGGCCGCCTCCGCGGCCCGCAGCGACCAGTTGCGCGGCCGGTCGGCCAGTTCCTCGCCGCGGACCAGCCCGACGCTCTCCAGGCCGAGCGCCGCGGCCGCCACCGCGACCGCCCGCAGATGGGTGGAGTACGCCCCGCCGAAGGTCAGCAGCCGGGTGTGGCCCCCCTCGACGGCGGCCGCGAGGTTCGGCGCGAGCTTGCGCCACTTGTTCCCCGGCACCAGCGGGTGCGCCAGGTCGTCCCGCTTGAGCCGCAGCTCCACCCCGGCCCGGGCGAGCGCCTCGTCGGTGCAGTCCGCCAGCGGGGTCGGCAGCAGCGCGGATTCGAGCATCCGGCCAGCTTACGGGCGACCGGTGGGGGTGAGCAGGCCCAGGTCGAAGCCGGCGGCGACGGCCGAGGCGCGGTCCTTGACGCCGAGCTCGGCGTAGACGTGGATCAGGTGGGTCTTCACGGTGGCCTCGCTGATGAACAGCCGGGCCGCCGCCTCCCGGTCGGTGGATCCGGCGGCGACCAGCTCCAGCACCTCCGGCTCGCGCGGGCTCAGCGGCTCCCGTCCGGCTCCAGGTCCGGCTCCCGGACCTGGCCGAGCACCGAGGCGCCGCGGACGGCCTCCCTGACGCCTACGAGCCTCCCGCGCGGGGCCCCGCCGACGGATCGACCGAACGGTCCCGGCGGCCGGCGGGCGCGGTGGAGGAGGGATCAACC
>NZ_JZWY01000073.1:0-1480 GCF_000966955.1 Streptomyces sp. NRRL S-495 | reverse complement strand
AACCGATCGGTGGACCGGGGAGGGGCGTCCGGGAGCACGGGCCTCGGACGGAGGGGGTGGCGGGTGGCCGGGCGGTGCCCACGAGCGGGTGAATTCCGGCGCGTCGTGGCGTGGCGGCGGGCTTGATCCCCTAGGGTTTTCCCAGCCGGGGGGCCGCCCGCGCGGGCGTGAGAGGTGGGGCGGGTGGGACTCGAACCCACGACCAAGGGATTATGAGTCCCCTGCTCTAACCGGCTGAGCTACCGCCCCGGTTCGCAGCGCGCGACGGCAAGCCGGTCGCGGCAGCAGCAGACGGCCCCGAAAGGCCGTCCCGGGCAGCATAGCCGGTCGATCACCCGTGGTGCGCGCCGGGGGCGCACACGGGTGCGCACCGGGGGCGGCCGACCCCGGCGGGCCGCCGACGGACAGTCGGCGGGTCTGCGGGCGGACGGCGGCGGGTCTGCGGCGGGCGCTCCGGCGGGGCCGGGTGACGGGGGGTCGGGAGTCGGCGGCGGCAGTGGCGCGGCCGGGCCCGGCCTGATAGATCTTGCTCTCGAACGGCGGACGCATGACCGGCGGCGACCGCCCCCGAGGACCAGACGGAGCACCGATGCCCTCCCGCCCGGTTCGACCCGCGCGCGCGGCCCGGACGCTCGCCCTGGCGGCCCTGCTGCTGGCCGCCGCCATCGCCTGCGGCGGGGGCGAGGAGGGCCGGACGGCCTCGGTCGCGCCGCAGAACCCCGCCTGGGACCGGATCGGCACCCTGTCCGTGCACACCTCGGAGGGCCCCAGGGCCTGCACGGCGAGCGTGGTGAGGAGCCCGCGGCGCAATCTGCTGGTCACCGCCGCGCACTGCGTGCAGAGCCGCCGGATCGGCCTGCTGGACGGCCTGGTGTTCACTCCCGGCTACCGCAACGGGTACTCGCCGTACGGGAGTTGGCCGGTGGAGTCGGTCACCGTCGATCCGCACTGGGAGACCGACGACGACCCCGAGTACGATGTGGCGTTCGTCACCGTGCGACCGGTGAACGGGCAGCAGGTCGAGGACGCAGTCGGCGGCAACCCGCTCGGCACCGACCAGGGCTTCGGCCTGGCGGTCTCGGTCACCGGCTACCCCAACGAGCGGGACGAGCCGATCACCTGCTCGGGCCTGACCGCCTCGCAGAGCCCGACCCAGGAACGGTTCGACTGCGGCGGCTACACCGACGGCACCAGCGGCAGCCCGTGGCTGACCACCAACGGGCGGGTGATCGGGGTGATCGGCGGCTACCAGGAGGGCGGCGCGACACCGGAGACCTCGTACAGCGTCACTTTCGACGAGCGGGTCGCCGAGCTGTACCAGCAGGCGCTCGCCTGAGCCGGCCCGCCGGGGGCCCGGAGTCGGGTCCGGGCAACACGAAGGCCCCCCGGTCTACCGAGGGGCCTTCGCTCTGAGCAGTCACCGGGCGGACCCGGCGCAGCTCCCGCAATTGGACTCGAACCAATAACCTGCCGATTAACA
>NZ_JZWY01000072.1:0-25440 GCF_000966955.1 Streptomyces sp. NRRL S-495 | reverse complement strand
CCCGAAGGCCATCACCTCGGCTCCCCCAATTGGACTCGAACCAATAACCTGCCGATTAACAGTCGGCTGCTCTGCCAATTGAGCTATGGGGGATCGAGCTTCCGCTTCGGCCCCCGGTCTCCCGGGCTCCTCGGCGCTCGCTGCGGGACATACATTAGCGCACTCGGGGGGGTGGTCCGCCAATCGCTTTCCCCGACCGCCGCCGACCGGCCCCGCCGGGTGCGCTCCCCGCGCGCCCGGGGCCCCGTCCGTGGATGCTGGGGTCACCGACGGTTCACCGTCCCGACAGACGGGTAGGGCAACGCGGCAATGGCCGCCAGGAGAGGGTGGAATCCGACCATGTGGAAGCTGTCGTTCGGCGTCGGACTCGCAGCGGGCTACGTACTCGGCACGCGGGCCGGGCGCCAGCGCTACGAGCAGATCGCCAGGGTCACCCGGCAGGTCGCCCAGAACCCCAAGGTCCAGGGCGCGACGGACAAGGCCCGCCAGCAGGCCGGCGCGGTCGCCGGGAAGGCCGCCGGAGCCGTCGCCGACAAGGTCGGCGACCGGCTGCCCAACGCCGTCACCGACCGGGTGCCGTACTTCAACCGGCCGAAGGCCGAGGACGACGCCTGGGGCACCTTCCGCCCCTGACCGTCGTGCCTGGCCGCCGCCCCGGGCCACCGCGCCCGGGGCGGGTCCGAAGGCCGGTCGGCACCTCGGTGGCGCCCGGCCGGACGAGGGCTCCCGGGCGCGGTACCGAACGGGCAAAACTTGCCCGGCCGGGCCGCGTCCGGACGCCCGCTGAGGCATGATCTCGACTATGGCCATCGTCGCGGGGATAGACAGCTCCACCGGTCGCACCAGGATCGTCGCGTGCGACTCCGCAACCGGCGCCGTCCTGCGTTCCGGCAAGGCCGACCACCCCGCTCCGGAGGACCCGGACACCCGCCCCGGCGAGGCCGATCCGCAGCTCTGGCTGCACTCCCTCGGCGACGCGGCGGCCGGCGGCCTGCTGGAGAGCGTCCGGGCGATCGGCGTCAGCGCGCAGCAGCACGGCATGATCGGCCTCGACGCCGGCGGCGTGCTGGTCCGGCCGGCGATCCTGTGGCACGATCCGCGCGCCGGCGGCGCCGCCGCCGCCCTGGTGGACGAGCTGGGCGGCCCCGCGGCCTGGACGGCGGCGATCGGCGCCGTCCCCGGCCCCACGTACACCGTCGCCAAACTGCGCTGGCTCGCCGAGTTCGAGCCGGCCAACGCCCGGCGGGTCGCCGAGGTGCTGCTCCCGCACGACTGGCTGGTCTGGCAGCTGCTCGGCCACCCCAGGCGCCGCACCACCGACCGGGGCGACGCCTCCGGGACCGGCTACTGGTCCCCGATCACCGCCGAGTACCGCCAGGACCTGGTCGAACTGGCCCTGGGCCACCAGCTGAAGCTGCCGGACGTGCTCGGCCCCGCCGAACCCGCCGGCCACACCCCCGAGGGCCTGCTGATCTCGGCCGGCACCGGGGACAACATGGCCGCCGCGCTCGGCCTCGGCCTCGACCCCGGGGACGCGGTGGTCTCGCTCGGCAGCTCCGGGACGATCTTCGCGGTGCACGAGCAGGCCGTGGTGGACGCCACCGGGCTGGTCTCCTCCTTCGCCGACGCCACCGGCCGCCACCTGCCGATGGTCGCCACCCTGAACGCCGCCCAGGTGCTGCGCTCCACCGCCGCCATGCTCGGCCGCGACCTGGAGGGCCTCAGCGACCTCGCGATGCAGTCCTCCCCCGGCGCGTACGGGCTGGTGCTGCTCCCCTACCTGGACGGCGAGCGGACGCCCGCGCTGCCGCACGCGGCCGGCACCCTGACCGGCCTGCGGGCCGAGTCGATGTCCCCTCAGCACCTGGCCCGGGCCGCCGTCGAGGGCATGCTCTGCAACAGCGCCGACGCCCTGGACGTGCTGCGCGCCCGCGGCGTCGAGGTGAAGCGGGTCTTCCTGCTGGGCGCCGCCGGACGGCTGGCGGCGGTGCGGCACGTCGCGCCGCAGCTGTTCGGCGTCCCGGTGGTCGTCCCGCCCCCCGGCGCGCACGCGGCGCGCGGCGCGGCCCGGCAGGCGGCCTGGGCGCTGGCCGGAACGCCCGAGCCGCCGCGCTGGGAGCTGCCGGGGGCCGTCACCGTCGCCCCGGACGCCGAGCACGACCCGGCGGTCGGTTCGGCGGTCCGCCAGCAGTACCGGGCCGCCCGCGAGCAGATCCACCCGGAGACGGCCGGCTGAGACCGCCGGGGCGGCCGGGGCGGGGTGCCCCGGGCCATGGGCGCTCCGCCGCAGCGGATGCGCGACCCGGCGTCCGGTGGCAGCGTGGAAGGCGACCCGGGCCACCGGACGGAAGGGCGGCGGATTCGCCATGGCACTGCACAAGGGCGCCGGTGACGACCGCCGGCTGACCGTCGGACCGTTCGTCGGCACCGCCGCCGACCCGCTCGGCGGGATGGCGCTGTCGCCCCCGCTGCACCGGCTCGCCGACGGCCCGGTCCCGGCCGACACGGCGTACCAGCTGATCCACGACGAGCTGCTGCTGGACGGCAACGCGCGGCTCAATCTGGCGACCTTTGTCACCACCTCGATGGAGGTCCAGGCCGCCCGGCTGATGACCGAGTGCCTCGACAAGAACATGATCGACAAGGACGAGTACCCGCAGACCGCCGAACTGGAGCGGCGCTGCGTGTCGATCCTCGCCCACCTGTGGCACGCCCCGGACCCGGACGCCGCCATCGGCTGTTCCACCACCGGCTCCAGCGAGGCCTGCATGCTGGCCGGACTCGCGCTCAAGCGCCGCTGGACGACCCGCAACGCCGAGCGCTACGCCGCCGGTGCCCGGCCCAACCTGGTGATGGGCGTCAATGTGCAGGTCTGCTGGGAGAAGTTCTGCGCCTTCTGGGAGGTCGAGGCCCGCACCGCGCCGATGGACGGCGAGCGCTTCCACCTCGGCCCCGAGCAGGCGGTGGAGCTCTGCGACGAGAACACCATCGGCGTGGTCGGCGTGCTCGGCTCGACCTTCGACGGCTCCTACGAGCCGGTGGAGGCGATCTGCGCCGCGCTCGACGACCTCCAGCAGCGCACCGGCCTGGACGTGCCGGTGCACGTGGACGGCGCCTCCGGCGCCATGGTCGCGCCGTTCCTGGACGAGGACCTGGTCTGGGACTTCCGGCTGCCCCGGGTCGCCTCCATCAATACCTCCGGCCACAAGTACGGACTGGTCTACCCGGGCGTCGGCTGGGCGCTCTGGCGGGACCACGAGGCGCTGCCCGAGGAACTGGTGTTCCGGGTCAACTACCTGGGCGGCGAGATGCCGACCTTCGCACTGAACTTCTCGCGGCCCGGCGCCGAGGTGGTCGCGCAGTACTACACCTTCCTGCGGCTGGGCCGGGCCGGCTTCCGGGCCGTCCAGGGCGTCTGCCGGGAGGTGGCCGGCTATCTGGCCGGGGAGATCGAGGGCCTCGGCGGCTTCCGGCTGATCACCCGGGGCGACGAGCTGCCGGTGTTCGCGTTCACCACCACGGACGAGGTGGCGTTCGACGTGTTCGACGTGTCGCGACGGCTGCGGGAGCGCGGCTGGCAGGTGCCCGCGTACACCTTCCCGGCGAACCGGGAGGACCTCGCGGTCCTGCGGGTGGTCTGCCGCAACGGGTTCTCGCGCGACCTCGCCGATCTGCTGCTCACGGACCTGGAACGGCTGCTGCCGGAGCTGCGCAGCCAGCCGGTCCCGCTCAAGGACCTCGGCGTGCCGGTCCGGACGGCCTTCCACCACTGAGACACCGGTGGGCGAGTCTCCGGCAGGGCGGGCAGGCGGACGGGCGAGCAGGCGGGCGGGCGTCGCCACGGAGCGGGCGCGCGGGGTCGTGACCACGGTGGGAAGGGCTGCCTGAGACGGCTTGGGACACCCTTCCCACCGTGCTTCCCTGCGGTCCGGGGCAGTATCCCCCCGTGAGACTGTCTCGGACCGGTGGAGGGCCAGGGAACGGCGGCACCGGGGCCGTAGGGGACGGCACCCGGGCGGTGGGACCGGGGCGGCGGACTGCCCCGTCGGGAAGAACAATGCCCGACCGCCATATGAATGTTCGAGCGTCTCCCGGTGTTGTGAGACACTTCCGTCCGTCTCAGCGCCAGGACCTGGGTATTGGGACACCGGGCCGTCGAGGTTTGAGACGCGGACACGTCACCGGGGCCCGGACCGGTTCCAGCACCGCCCGCCCCGCCCGCCTCGCACGTTTGGAAGAGACCGCATGGGTTCCGCCTGGAAGCAGCTGCCCGACGACCTGTCCGACCCTGCCAGGCGCCTCACGGAGGAGCTGCGAGCCGTCAAGGACGCGACCGGGCTCTCGCTCTCCGAACTGGCCGCCCGGACCCACTACAGCCGGGCTTCCTGGGAGCGCTGGCTGAACGGCAAGCGGGTCATCACCGAGCAGGCGCTCGATGCGCTGGTCGGAGCAGTCGACTGCGACGGGCCGAAGCTGCGGGCGCTGTGGGAGCTGACGGCGGCCGAGGGGGCCACGTCGGGTGACACGGCGGCAGGTGACACGGTGGTGGGCGCCGAGGCTGCCGGGACTTCGGAGACCGCGGAGACCGCGGAGGCCGCGGAGGGCACTGAGACAGCGGAGGAGTCGGACGGGCCCGACCGGGATCCGGGCGCCGACGGCACCGGTACCGGGGGCACCCCCGACCTCACCGCCGTTCCCGCTCCCGACCGCGCCAGGTCCACCAAGGGGCCGACCGGCCCGGTGCGCGGCCGGTCCGTGGCCCTGGTCGCCGCCTCGGTGGTCGCGGTCCTGCTGCTGGCCCTCGCCGGGGTGCGGTACTTCTCCGGCGCCGACGAGGACAACGTCGGACCGACCGCCGCCACGGTGCTGCCCTCCACGTCGGTGACGCCCGTCGACTCCGCCTCGCCGAGCACCTCCGCACCCGCCGTGCCGGCCAACCCCGCCCCGGCGGTCCCGGCCTGCCAGGCGCTCGGCTGCGCGCACAAGGACCCCAAGGCGGCCGGCTGCGGCGGCGACGCCCGCACCCTGCTGACCACCAACATCGGCAAGGTCGTCATCTACCTCCGGTACAGCCAGAAGTGCCAGGCGGCCTGGGCCGCCATCACCGAGGGCCAGCCCGGCGACCAGGCGACCATCACCACCAGCGGCGGCGAGTCGGAGACGGCGCTGATCCACTGGGGCTACGACAACTACTCGCAGATGGTGAACGCGGGCGACCCTTCGGCCGTCCTCCAGGTCTGCGGCAAGCAGGCCCAGCCGGAGGGCGCCTCCTGCACCTCCAGCATCTCCGACCTGGCCCGGGTGGTCGCCAACACCCCGATCCCGGTCGGCCCGGCCTCCCCGCCGGCGGCCGCCGGCGACCCGGCTCCGGCGCCGTCCAGCTGACCGGCTGACCGGCTGACCGGCTGACGGACCGACCGGCCGCACGATGCGCCACCGGGCGCGCCGTGCGGCCGTCCGCTATTCGAGGTACCCGCGGAGCTGGGCGGCGAAGGCGTGGTCGCGGAGCTTGACCAGGGTCTTCGACTCGATCTGGCGGATCCGCTCCCGGGTCACCCCGAACAGCACGCCGATCTCCTCCAGCGTGCGGGCCCGCCCGTCGTCCAGGCCGTAGCGGAGCTGGACCACCTGGCGCTCGCGCTCGCCGAGGGTGGCCAGCACCGCCTCCAGGTGCTGGCGCAACAGCAGGAAGGCGGCGGACTCGGCGGGTGAGGCCGCGTCGGCGTCCTCGATGAGGTCGCCGAGCGCGACGTCGTCCTCCTCGCCGACCGGGGTGTGCAGGGAGATGGGCTCCTGGGCGAGGCGGAGCAGTTCCCGCACCCGTTCCTCGGTGAGCTCCAGGGCGGCCGCGATGTCGGCCGGGCCGGGCTCGGTCCCGCGCTCCTGGAGCAGCGAACGCTGCACCCGCACCACCCGGTTGATCAGTTCGACGACGTGCACCGGGACCCTGATCGTCCGAGCCTGGTCGGCCAGGGCGCGGCTCATCGCCTGGCGGATCCACCAGGTCGCGTAGGTGGAGAACTTGTAGCCCCGGGCGTAGTCGAACTTCTCGACCGCCCGGATCAGCCCGAGGTTCCCCTCCTGGACCAGGTCGAGCAGGGTGAGGCCGCGGCCGATGTAGCGCTTGGCGACGGAGACCACCAGCCGCAGGTTGGCCTCGATCAGCCGGCGCTTGGCGAGCCGGCCGATCAGCACCAGGGTACCGAGTTCGGCGGCCAGCCGGTCGGCGGGCGGCGGTTCGCGGTGCAGTCGCTCCTCCGCGAACAGGCCGGCCTCGATCCGGCGGGCGAGGTCGACCTCCTCGGCGGCGGTGAGCAGCCGGATCCGGCCGATCTCGCGGAGGTACTGGCGGAGCAGGTCGGCGGCGGGCCCGCTCGGATCGGCGGCCGCCGGGCGCCGCGGGCCGACCGTCTCCTCGGGGTCCTCCGGCTCCTCCCGACCGGCACCCTCGGCGTTCTCGGAACCCTCGGCGTCCCCGTCCTCGGTGGTCTCGGTGTCCTCTCTGCCCTCTGTCTCCTCGGGGCCGCCCGCCCCCTCGGCGTCGGGGTGCCCCGACGGGCGGCCCCGGGCGGCCACGCGCGCGCCGTCCGCGGGCGGCGGCCCCGCCCGGCCGTGGTCCTCCGGCGGGTCGGCGGTGTCGTCGGACGGCGGAGGCGGGGCGAGCGGAGGCGGGGCGAGCGGATCGGTGGTCGGCTGGGCGGTCGCGGCGGGGCCTCGGTCCACGGGCATCCCCTCTGGGCGGGCGCGACTCTGGCGGACCCGCGCTGTACGGAGGCAGGACGCCCTCCAGTGTGCGGCACGCCACGCTCCGTGGCCGAGACTCGTGCGCGGACTTTCTGAACGGGGGCGCGAACGGGTCCCGGGCCGTGTCCTTGCCGGCAGGACACGCGCTAGAGCGCGGCGGAACCGCCGCTGCGCAGGGACTGCCCGTACTGCTGGAGCTGCCACAGCTCGGTCTGCACCGCGTGCAGGTCCTCCGGGGCGGCGCGGTTGCCGAGGCGCTGGAGGTGGGCGCGGACCTCGTCGACCCGCCGGTCCACGGCCAGCAGCCGCAGCTTGACCAGGAACTCCCCCGCGTAGACGGCGTCCACCTTGCGGCGCGAGCGCACCGGTTCCACGGTCAGCTCGGTGACCAGCGAGCGCACCCGGTCGTCCGGGCAGCCCTCGCGCACCACACTGGTGAAGTCGGCCAGGGTGGCCCCGTACGCGGCGCCGCCGACCTGGCCGATGGCCCGCCGCACGGCGGTGTAGGGCGGGGTGGGGAACTCGTCCTCGGCGTAGTTGTCGAAGGCCGGCGCGACCAGGTCCGGGTGCTGGAGGGCCAGTTTGAGCAGTTCGCGCTCGACGAACTGGGCCGGGTCGCGCGGATTGAGCACGAAGGCGGGCCGGGCCGGGCGGGCCGGCTGCGGCGGCTCGGGGCGGCGCTGGCCGTTGCCCCGGGGGTTCTGCTGGCGCTCGCGGTCCCAGCGGGCCAGCTGGGCCACCCGGCGGACCACGAACGGCTCGTCCAGGATGCCCAGCATGCCGGCCAGCCGGACGGCGTACTCGTGCTGGATGGAGCGGTCCTTGATCCTGGCGACGATCGGCGCCGCCTCCTCCAGCGCCGCCGACCGGCCCTCGGGCGTGTCCACCCGGTGCTTGGCGACGGCCGAGCCCAGCGCGAACTCGAAGAGCGGGACGGGGTTGTCGATCAGTTCGCGGACCGCGTCGTCGCCCTTGGCGAGGCGCAGCTCGCACGGGTCCATGCCGCCGGGGCTGACCGCGATGGAGGTCTTGGCGGCGAACTTCTGGTCGTCCTCGAAGGCCCGCAGCGCGGCCTTCTGGCCGGCCGCGTCGCCGTCGAAGGTGAAGACGGTCTCGCCCCGGTACTGCGAGGTGTCCATCAGCAGCCGGCGGATGATCTTGATGTGGTCCTCGGCGAAGGCGGTGCCGCAGGTGGCCACGGCGGAGGTGACGCCGGCCAGATGGCAGGCCATCACATCGGTGTAGCCCTCGACCACCACCGCTCGGCCGGACTTGGCGATCTCCTTCTTCGCCAGGTCGATGCCGTAGAGCACGTTCGACTTCTTGTAGATCGGCGTCTCGGGGGTGTTGAGGTACTTCGGACCGTTGTCGTCCTCGCGCAGCCGCCGGGCGCCGAAGCCGATCACCTCGCCCGCGATGTCCCGGATCGGCCAGACCAGCCGCCCCCGGAAGCGGTCGATCAGACCGCCGCGCTGGCCCTGCGAGGCCAGGCCGCCGAGCAGGATCTCCTTGTCCGTGAAGCCCTTGCCGCGCAGGTAGCGCACCAGGTGCTCCCAGCCGACCGGGGCGTAGCCGACGCCGAAGGTCCGCGCGGACTCCTCGTCGAAGCCGCGCTCGGCCAGGAAGCGGCGGCCGATCTCGGCCTCGGGCGAGGCCAACTGCTCCTGGTACCAGGCGGAGGCCACCTTGTGCGCCTCGACCAGCCGGGTGCGCTCGCCCTGCTGGTGCCGGGGGCTGTAGCCGCCCTCCTCGTAACGCAGGGTGATGCCGGCCTGGGCCGCCATCCGCTCGACGGCCTCGGCGAAGGTGAAGTGCTCGATCTTCATCAGGAAGGCGATGGTGTCGCCGTTCTCCTGGCAGCCGAAGCAGTGGAAGACGCCCTTGGCCGGATTGACGTAGAAGGAGGCGGACTTCTCGTCGTGGAAGGGGCAGACGCCCTTGTACTCACCGCCGCCACCGTTGGTCAGCTGTACGTAGTCGCCGACCACGGCGTCGATCGGCAGCGCGCTCCGCACCGCCTGTACATCTTCGTCCCTGATCCGCCCGGCCACCCCGGAAGTCTACTGGGGCGGCCGGGTTGTCCGGCGGGTCCGCCCGGCGCCGCCCGTCAGGACCCGGCCGGACCGGTCAGCCGGGCGTGCAGGGCCAGCGCCGAGGCGTCGGTGAGGGTCGCGATCTGGTCGATCACGGTGCGCAGGGCCGCGCGGTCGTCCTCCGCCTCCTCGTACATCGCGGCGAACACCGGGTCCAGCACCTCGGGGGCGCGCCGGGTGAGGACCTCGGCCAGCTCGGCGATGACGATCCGCTGCCTGGCCCGCAGCTGGGCCTGCTCGTCGCGCTGCATGACGTACCGGACCGCGACCGCCTTGAGCACCGCGCACTCCAGCCGGACCTCGCGCGGCACCACCAGCTCGGCCCCGTACCGGGTCAGCGGGCCGGGGCCGTAGCGGGCCCGGGTGGCCTGCTCGGCGGCCAGGCAGAACCGGCCGATCAGCTGGCTGGTGAGATCCTTCAGCCCGGCCCGGGCGCGGGCGGTGCCGTCGTACGACTCGGGCCACCAGTCCTTGTCGAGCAGCCGGTCCAGGGCCTCCGCCAGCTCCTCGGGCTCGGCGTCCCGGGCGTAGCGCTCGGCGACCTTGAACAGCTCGGACCGCTCGCTCGGGGCACGCAGCGCGAGCGGGTCGATGTGGCCGGCCTGGAGGCCGTCCTCGACGTCGTGGGTCGAGTAGGCGACGTCGTCGGACCAGTCCATGACGGTGGCCTCGAAGCACTTGGCCCCGGCCGGGGCACCGGCCCGCAACCAGCGGAAGACCGGCAGGTCGTCGGCGTAGACGCCGTACTTGGGCGAGGCCGGGTCGGTGGGGTGGGCGCCGTGCGGCCACGGGTACTTGGTGGCGGCGTCCAGGGCGGCGCGGCTCAGGTTGAGGCCGACGCTGCGGCCCGGCCAGGGGGCCAGCCGGGCCGGCGCCCCGTCCTGGGGGGCGAAGCGCTTGGGCTCCAGCCGGGTCAGGATCCGCAGCGACTGGGCGTTACCCTCGAAGCCGCCGCAGGCCTCGGCGGCCTGGTCGAGCGCCTCCTCGCCGGTGTGGCCGAACGGCGGGGGGCCGATGTCGTGGGCCAGGCACGCCGTCTCGACGAGGTCCGGGTCGCAGCCGAGCGCCGCGCCCAACTCCCGGCCGACCTGGGCGCATTCCAGCGAGTGGGTCAGTCGGGTGCGGGGGAAGTCGCTGCGCATCGGGGCGACCACCTGGGTGGTGCCGGCCAGCCGGCGCAGGGCGGCGGAGTGGAGCACCCGGGCGCGGTCGCGCTGGAACGCCGTCCGGCCGGGACGTTTGTCCGGTTCGGGCACCCAGCGGGCCTCGGCGGCGCGGTCGTACGGGGTCGGGGTCGTGGCGGCGGTGAGGCGGTGCGCGGTGTCGTCCATATGCCCCTCACCGTACGCCGCGGCTGTGACACCGGAAGTGTGCCGCGCGCGACCGCGCGCGGGCCGGGGCGTGAACCCTTGGACGCCCGCCGTCGGGCCTGCCCCGGCCTGGCTACGGCCCGGCTACGGGCCCGCGGAGGCGGCCGGGGAGGCGGCCCGGGCAGGGCGGACGGCCCGGGAACGGGGACGGGGACGGGGACGGGGACGGGGACGGCCGGGGCCGAAGGGGGTCGGGCGCCGGTGTCAGCCCCGCAGCGCCTTGAGGACGGCCGCGGCCGCGCCCTCCTGGCCCTTGGCGTTGGGGTGGATCGCGGCCAGGCCCTGGGTGGGGAACGGCGGCTCCACCCACCGGGCGGTCTCGCCCGCGCACATGTCGTGGCCGGCCGAGGGCCCGGTGAGGTCCACGAAGACCGCTCCGGCCGCCTCCGCCCGGCGCTTGAGCATGGCGTTGAGCTGCTGCTCCTTCTCCACCAGGAAGCCGAGGTCCCCACCCGCGACGGTCGACCCCAGCACCGGGACGCAGCTCGCCGGGTCGGCGGGCAGCAGCGCCGGATAGCCGACCACGTAGACCCTGGCCTGCGGGGACCGCCGCTTGACCTCCTTGAGGGTCTCGCCGAGCCGCTCGCCGGCGCTGTCCACCTTGCGCTGCACCTGGTCCCCGCCGTCCGCGGCCGCGTAGGAGTCCCGGCAGGGCGCCGCCGCGCGGCCCGAGCCGACCAGCCCCTTGAGCGCGTCCACCAGGTTCTCCTTGGCGCACTGGCCGACGACCTCCATGAACCCGGCGTCGTTGCCGCCGATCCCGAGGGTCACCAGCCGGGTGGCCGGGGTGAGCGCGTCCAGCTGCGGCGGATTGACACCCCCGTCGGTGCTCTGGGAGCCGGTGAGGTCGCCGGTCCGGGCACCGCTGCAGCTGACGTCGTGGAACCGCTCGCCCGCCAGGCCGAGCGCCTGGGCCACCAGCGAGGGGTAGTTGACCGCCGAACGGGAGCAGCCCTTCGGCTCGGCCGCCTGCTGGGGGCTGATCTTCAGACCCGCCGTGTAGGAGTCGCCGAGCGCCACGTACGGCCCGGTGGGCGTGGGCGTCGGGGTGGGCGTGGGCGTCGGGGTCGGCCCGGTGGCGGCGGCGCGCGGCGGTGCCGAGCCGCCCGCGGCAGCCGCGGCGACGGTCTCCGAACCGGACGAACCGGAGCATCCGGCAACCAGCACGGCGACGAGGCCCGCGCTCAACACGCCGCCGAGCGTGCCGATCGGGCGTACGGACAGTGACACGGGAACCCCCCGGTAGGAGCCGCTGGCATTCTCCCTACGACGGCCCGTCCCCCGGGCACCGCAGTCCCCAACGGACGGGCGGGCGCGATCGATCCCGACCGGAGCGGGGAATTTCGACGGCGGCGCGGGACGCCCCGGCAGCGGGCGGCCCCGGGCGACGGGGACCGTCACCCGGGGCCGCCCGGCCGACTACTCCGGCCCGCGCTCGTGCTCGGCCAGGAACTGCTCGAAGCGGCGGCCCAGCTCGTCCGCGGACGGCAGGTCCACCGGCTCGGCCAGCAGGCTCTCCCGGCCCTGCGAACCGGCCACCGCGTCGTACTGGCCCTCCATACCGCGGATCGCCGAGCGGAGGTCGCTGTCGCCCTGCGCCAGCTGCTCCTCGATGTCGGCGTACACCTCGTCCACCCGCTCGCGCAGCAGCGTGCCGGGCAGCACCAGCCCGGTCGCCGACTGGACGGCCTCCAGGATCAGCACCGCGGCCGCCGGGTACGCCGAGCGCGCCACGTAGTGCGGCACGTGCGCGGCGAAGCCCAGCACGTCGTGCCCGGCCTCGGCCAGCCGGTACTCCAGCAGCGCCTGGGCACTGCCCGGGACCTGCGCCTGCTCGAACCACTGCGGGTAGCCGGCCGCGAGGTCCAGCCGGTTGCCGTGCGGGGTCAGACCGACCGGGCGGGTGTGCGGCACGCCCATCGGGATGCCGTGGAAGTCGAGGGCCAGCCGGACGTCGAAGCGCTCGACCAGCTGCCGGACGGCGGCGGCGAAACGCTCCCACTCGACGTCCGGCTCCGGCCCGGTGAGCAGCAGGAACGGGGAGCCGGCCGCGTCGTGGAGCAGCTGGAGGAGGATCTCCGGCGGCTCGTAGGACGACCAGTGCTCGCGGTCGAAGACCATCGCGGGGCGGCGGGCCCGGTAGTCCACCAGGCGGTCGTGGTCGAAGCGGGCGACGACCTGGGGCTCGCCCGTCTCCAGCAGGTGGTCGACCACCTGGGCGCCCGCCTCGCCGGCGTCCATGAAGCCCTCGAAGTGGTGGAGCAGCACCAGGCCGGCACCGGTGTCCGCCAGCGCGGCCCTCGCCGCGGCCACCGCGGCCACACCCTGCTGGTCCAGCTCGTACAGCGCCTGGGGATCACGCACCGCTCACCCACACCCCGTTTCTTTCCTCGTCGCGGTTCGCCGCGCACGCCCCCGCGCGGCTGCCCGCGCTGGGACTCCTGCCCGGCTCTCCTCGTCCAGCGTGCGGAGTGCCGCCGGAATTCCCGCCGGGCCGGGCCCGTTTCCCGGGCCTGCCCGTCGCGCACCCGTCGCGCGCCCGCCGTCCCGCCCGTCGCGCGCCCGCCGTCCCGCCCGTCGCGCGCCCCCGCGAGGCCGACCGGACCATGATCGCACTCGGCCCGAAAGGCCCTGGTCAGGGGGGTGCGAACGGTCGCCGCCACAGGCCCCGGACCAGCCCCGACGGCCATTCGTGTGCCGCGAAGTGACGCATTGCCTTCTGGCGGGTATCGTCCTCTCGCTGCCTCGCATCGTCGCGTCGTCGTCACGTCGTCCGTAACGCCGTCGATCACGACCCGGACCGGTGCTCGGACAGTCACCCACGACGCATCTTGCCTTCACCTGGCCGCCTGCTTCCCTTCGCGCTCTCGTTTCCTCTTCGGCCATCTCGCGGACGCACACTGTCCCCTCGCTCATCCCGCCGGACCGGTCCGTGGACCCGTGTCCGTTCCGGCACCGCGCTGCCCGACTCCGGGCCGTCGCTCCCCGCCCCGCTCGACCGGCCTCCGGCGTGCGCGGGCACCGGTGGGCGCACTCCGGAGCGGGGCGAACCGTCCACTGCTGACCCTCGCCGCACCCCGGCACGGGCCAGCGCCCTCCGACCGCCGAAGGACCGAAGGTTCCGTGCCCGTACCTGTCATCCTCACCGGCCGCACCGTGCGGCTGGAGCCCCTCGCCGCGCATCATGCCGAGGCCATCGCCCAGGCCGGCGCCGAGGACCGTACGACTTACGCCTTCACCCCCGTCCCGCACGGCCTGGAAGCTGCCCGGGAGTACATCGCGCGTGCTCTGGCGGACCAGGCCTCCGGCCGGTCGCTGCCGTTCGCGACGGTGAACCAGGCCGACGGCCGCGTGGTGGGTTCCACCCGGTTCCTGGAACTCGACTACTGGCAGGGGCCGCTCGTCTGGCCGCCGGTTCCCGGCGTGCCGTTCGGCGATCCGGCCACGGCCGTCCCGGACGCCGCCGAGATCGGCAACACCTGGCTGTCCCCGCGGGCCCAGGGCACCGGCATCAACACCGAGGCGAAGCTGCTGATGCTGCGGCACGCCTTCGAGGTGTGGGGCGTGCAGCGGATCTCGCTGCGCGCCGATGCCCGCAACATGCGGTCGCGGGCCGCCATCGAGCGGCTGGGGGCGACCGCCGAGGGCGTCCGCCGGGCGCACTCGCGCGGGCTGGACGGGGTGGTCAGGTCCACCGCGTTCTACTCGATCCTGGACAACGAGTGGCCCGCCGTGCGGGACATCATCGAGCTGCGGATCGCCGCCGCGACCTCGCCGAGCGCCCCGGATCCGGCGATCAACCAGGAGTGCCTTAGACACGGCGGTGGCGGCGCGGGGCATCTGATCACGGCCTGAGGCTTCCTTCCGGCCCAATGGTTCGTTGCCCGATCGTCCGGACCCGCGCCGGGTCCGGACGATCGGGCCGGGGTCAGTCCGCGACCGGTTCGCCCGTGACGGCGGCCCGCAGCAGACGGGCCAGCCGGCCGGCGTCCCGGCCCCCGTCCGGTTCGGGCGCCCGGGCGGGGCAGGCCTCGACCACGGCGGAGACCGGGCGCCGGCCGGCCCGGTCCGGCGCCACCGTCAGTTCCCACTGGGGGTGGCCGTCCGGACCGCAGAGCCGGAGCGTGCCCTCCCGGGTGTGCACCGTCAGGCGGCCCCCGACCAGCGGGCCGGCCCCGGTGCGCAGCCGCTGCCACTGCTCGTCCGTCCACAGCACGTCCGGCACCGGGCACGGCCGCGGCACCAGCATCTCCGCGCGGCCCCGGCCGGCGGACACGCTGCCCGGCTCGGCGAAGGCCCAGGCCGGCAACGGCTCCCGGGCGGCCAGCCATTCGGCGGGGATGCCGGCCGTCCCGGTGTGCGCGGCGACCACGCCACCGGTGATCGCGGCGACGGTGTCCGCGTCGCCGCCGGCGGCCACCGCCGCCCGGACCGCCGCCGGGTAGTCGGTGAGGTGCCGGGCCGCGCACCACAGCGCGTACGGGACGGTGTCGGCGGCGCTGGTCCGGCTGCCGTTGCCGAGCACCCGCGCCACCGCGGTGGGGTCCGGTTCGGTGAGCAGGGCGACCGCCTCGGCCAGGCCGTCGTGGACGGCGCCGCGCGGGGTCAGCCCGAGGACCTGCTCCAGGAAGCCCTCCGGCGACGGCCGGGCACCGCGGGCCCGCGCCGCGCAGGCGGCGGCCACCGCGACGGCGACCGCGCCGTCCACCGCCTGCGGGTGGGTGTGGGTGATCAGCGCCGTCCCGACGGCGGGGCGCACCGCCTCCGCCGGGTCGGCCGCGTACGCCGCCCCGAGCGGGGCGACCCGCATCGCGGCGCCGTTGCCGTACGACCCCTGGCCGTCGAACAGGGCCGAGGCCAGCTCGCGGGCGTCACCGCCCTCCCGGACCAGCCGCAGCAGCCGGTTGGCGGCCGGGCCGTAGCCCCGGTCGAAGTCGTGCCGGCGGGCGAAGGCGTGGGTGAGGTCGAACACGTCAATCTCGCCGCGCTCGGTGTGCGCGGCGTACACCGAGCACGCCATCTCGGTGTCGTCCGTCCACGGCCACGGGCCGGGCGGGGTGGTGCGGGCGGCGAGGTGGGCCCGCGCGGTGGCGGGGACGAAGAACTGCGCGCCGAAGGCGTCGCCGACGGAGAGGCCCTGGAGCGCGTCGAGCGCGGGGCCGGGGTGAGGAATCGTCATCGTGGGCACCAAGCCCACCGCCCGCACCGGTCCGGCGTCAATCCGGTTTGACCGGACACTCCCCGGGCGGGCGATGTTTCGCATACCTCCGAACCGGGCGGGAAACACCTCGGCATGACCCTCGCCGCCCCGGTCGCCACCGTTCCGCACCCGCTCGTCGCTGTTCCGGGCCCGCCCCTCGCTGTTCCGCTGTTCCGGGCCCGCCCGTCGCCGCTCGCGCGCGGGCCGCGCCCCGGCCGATCGTCGACCCGCTGCTGCTGCTCGGCGGCGACCAGCAGCACATCGTCACCCGCGCCCAACTGCGCGCCCTCGGAGTGCCGTCCGGGAGCATCGCCCACCGGCTGCGGCCCGGCGGGCCGTGGCAGCGGGTGCTGCCCCGGGTGATCTGCCTGCAGACCGGCCGACTGACCGCCCATCAGCGGCTGCGGGCCGCACTCGCCTACGCGGGCCCCAAGGGGCGGCCCGCGCCGCAGTCCGGGGAGGTGCTGCTCACCGGGGCGGCGGTGCTCGCCGATGCCGGCCTCCCCTCCGCCGGGCACCCGGCGGACCTCACCGAGGTGGACGTCCTGATCCCGGGCCAGCGGCGGGTCGCCGACCGGGGGTTCGTCCGGATCCACCGCGCGGGCGGGGCGATGCCGGGCGGCTTCGAGCGCGACGACGGACTCTGGAGCACCTCGGTCGCCCGGGCGCTGGCCGACCTCGCGCCCCGGGAGAGCGGACGGCGCCGGTTCCGCGCGCTCTGCGCCGAGGCCGTCCAGCGGCGGCACTGCGAACTCGGCGAGCTGCTGGACCAGTTGCTCGCCCGGCCGGACGCCCGCCAACTGACCGGGCTGGCCCGGGTGGTGGAGGAGCTGACGGCCGGAGTGCGGTCGGTGGTCGAGGCCGAGGCCCGGGACGCGGTGCGCGGCGCCGGGCTCCCCGAGCCGCTCTGGAACCCGGTGCTCTTCCTGGACGGGCGGTTCCTGGCGGTGCCGGACGCGTACTGGCCGCAGGCCTGCGTCGCGCTGGAGATCGACTCCCGGGCCTGGCACCTGCGCCCGGCCGACCACGAGCGGAGCCTGACCCGGGCCAACCGGCTGACCACCGCCGGCCTCCCGGTCGTCCGCACCACCCCGGTCCAGCTGCGCCGCGACCCCGGCCCGGTGCTGCACGAGCTGGCCGTGCTGCTCTCGGCCGGGCCGCACGGGCCGCACGGCCGGGTCAGCTGGCGGCGGGCCCGGTGAGGGCGCCGCCGTGGCGGCGCATCGGCGGCAGTCGCTTCGCTCGGCGGCGGCGGCGTTCGTGGCGGCTCGGCGGTGGAGCGGCTCGGCGGTGGGGCGGCTCGGGGGCTCCGTCGCGCCCTGCCCCAGGGGGTCACGGCTCCCGGCTCTCCGTCTCCCGCCCCGCCGCATCGGCCGCCGCCGCCAACTGCTGCAGGACGGCCAGGTGGTCGGCGAGCGCCCGGCGGCCGGCCCGGGTGGCGGCCAGCCAGGTGCGCGGGCGCTTGCCGACGTAGCCCTTCTTCACCGACAGGTAGCCGGCCTCCTCCAGTGCGCTCGCCGCCTTGCTGAGCACCGAGTCGGAGACCTGGCAGTAGTCCCTGACGGCGGAGAACTCGGCCTCGATGCAGCCGCCGAGGAACGCCACCACGGTGAGCCGGGTGGGGTGCTGGAGCAGCGGGTCGAGCCCGGCCATCAGGCGTCCTCCGCCTCACGGCGGATCCGGGCGTTCACGCGCACCATCGCCAGCCAGAACAGCACCCCGGCCGTGACACCGGCGCTGCCGAACGTCCCCCGAGCGTCGGCGCCCAGCAGATGGACGACGGCGGCCACCACGAGGGCTCCGGCAAAGACCAGCACCACCCAGCGCGTCATCGGGCCGCCGAAGCCGGGCGTCCAGCCCCTCGCCACACCGCCGCGACGGGTCACGACGGCCCCCAGGGCGCCGCTGACCGCCGCGAAGACCCCGCCCAGCACGCCGGCCAGCCAGCTCGCATCGGCCCACAGCGCGTAGCCGAGGCCGAGGCCGTAGACCGAGAAGCCGACCGCGAAGGTGGCGCCGTACCAGGTGGGCACCAGCTGCGGCGCCCGGGCGGCGGCGCGCGCCCGGGCGGCGAGGCCCAGCGCCTCGGCCGCGGACAGCTCGACGGGCACGGAATCGCTCATGAAGTCCCCCGGTGGTGATCGTTGATCTTGATGCCACTATGGCACGTACTTTCCATGATGGAAAGTACTTTCAACGGGGCACCGGGCGGCACCCGCTCCTCAGCAGCGGGAGTCGATCTCCTGGAAGGTGGCGTAGTGGTCCGCGGTCCAGTACTGCTCGCCGGAGCCACCGGTGACCACCCGGCGGGCGCCCCGGTCGCCGGAGCCGGGGGTGATGACGGTGAACTCGTGGTAGTAGCCGGAGGTCTTGCGCGGGAGGCGGCTCTCCCGGTTCTCGAAGACGATGCCGTCCGAGCGGTAGGGGTAGGGGCCGCCCTTGGCGATCAGCCCGAGGGTGTCGCGGGCCTGGTCCGGGAGCCTGGTGCGGCAGACGTCGGCCAGCGCCGGGTCGGTCGGCACCCAGCCGGTGCCGGCGGCGGTCGCCGGCGGGGTGGCGGGGGGCGAGGGTCGGGGTGCGCTGGGCTTCGGCGCCACCGGAGCGGTCGAGGCCGCGGCCGGGCCGGTGGCGGTGGCGGTCCGGCCGGTGGCGGTGGCGGTCGCGGCGGTCCTGGACGCGCTGCCGCCGGTGTCGTCCGAGAGCAGGTAGCCGACCGCGGCGGCGAGCACGCAGATCAGCACGGCGAGGGCGGTCCACAGGCGGTTTCTGCTGGTCATGGGCCCAGCTTGGCAGTCGGCGGGCCGGGGCCCGGCCAGCCACACGCGTGGTCGGCACCACAACGGGGGCGGCGGCCGCCCGGGCGGGGGCCGGCCGGGCGGGGTCCGGCCGGGCAGACCTGGCCTGACGGGAAAAGCATGCGGCCGGGGCGGGTACGGACGCCATTGTCCGTTCCCGCCCCGGCCGCTTCACGTACGCCGGTTCTCCTGCGCCGAGCTCCGGTGTACGCCCCTCCCCGATGGAGGGGACACGGTCAGCGATTCGGCCGTGCCGGGGGGCTCATGACGAGCCCCCGGCACTCAGCGCGAGTCGCTGCCCGCAGTCTCGATGGCGGCGCGGCCGGCCTCCAGCCGCGCCACCGGGATCCGGAAGGGGGAGCAGGAGACGTAGTCCAGCCCCACCTCGTGGAAGAAGTGCACCGACTCCGGGTCGCCGCCGTGCTCGCCGCAGACGCCGAGCTTGAGGTCGGGGCGGGTGGCCCGGCCGGCCTGGACGGCGTGCTTCACGAGCGCGCCGACACCGTCGCGGTCGATGGTCTCGAACGGCGAGACCCCGAAGATGCCCTTCTCCAGGTAGGCGGTGAAGAAGGAGGCCTCGACGTCGTCGCGGGAGAAGCCCCAGACCGTCTGGGTGAGGTCGTTGGTGCCGAAGGAGAAGAACTCGGCGGCCTCGGCGATCTGGCCGGCCGTCACGGCGGCGCGCGGCAGCTCGATCATGGTGCCGAGCTTGATGTCCAGCTGGACGCCGGTGGACTGGGCGACCTCGGCGAGCACGCGCTCGCACTCGTCGCGGACCAGCTCCAGCTCCTGGACGGTGCCGACCAGCGGGATCATGACCTCGGGGCGCGGGTCCGCCCCGGCCAGCTTGCGCTCGGCGGCCGCCTCGGCGATGGCGCGGACCTGCATGCCGAACAGACCGGGGATGACCAGGCCGAGACGCACACCGCGCAGGCCGAGCATCGGGTTCTGCTCGTGCAGCTTGTGCACCGCCTGGAGCAGGCGCAGGTCGTTCTCGTTCGGATCCTTGCGGGCCTCGGCGAGGGCGACGCGCACCGACAGCTCGGTGATGTCCGGCAGGAACTCGTGCAGCGGCGGGTCGAGCAGGCGGACGGTGACGGGCAGTCCGTCCATCGCCTGGAAGAGCTCCAGGAAGTCGCCCTTCTGCAGCGGCAGCAGGGTGGAGAGCGCGGCCTCGCGGTCCTTGTCGTTGTCCGCGAGGATCAGGTGCTCGACCTCCTTGCGGCGCTCCTCACCGAGGAACATGTGCTCGGTGCGGCACAGGCCGATGCCCTGGGCGCCGTAGCGGCGGGCGCGCGAGCCGTCCTCGGCGTTGTCGGCGTTGGCGCGCACCGCGAGGCGGCGGCGGCCGTCGGCGTGGGACATCAGCCGGTGCACGGCCTGGACCAGGCCGCCCTGGACGTCGGCGCCGGCGTGCAGGGTGCCCTCGAAGTACTCCACCACCGCGGAGGGGAGCACGGGTACCTCGCCGAGGTAGACCTTGCCGGTCGCGCCGTCGATCGAGACGACGTCGCCCTCCTCCAGCTCCAGACCGTCGGCGGTGGTCATCCGGCGGCGCTTGGTGTCGACCTCCAGCTCCTCGGCACCGCAGACACAGGTCTTGCCCATGCCGCGAGCGACGACGGCGGCGTGCGAGGTCTTGCCGCCGCGGGAGGTGAGGATGCCCTCGGCGGCGATCATGCCGTCCAGGTCGTCCGGGTTGGTCTCGCGACGGACCAGAATGACCTTCTCGCCGGAGCGCGACCACTTCACCGCGGTGTAGGAGTCGAAGACGATCTTGCCGATCGCGGCGCCGGGCGAGGCGGCGAGGCCCCGGGCGATCTGCTTGGACTCGGCGTTGGGGGCGAAGCGCGGGAACATCAGCTGGGAGAGCTGGCCGCCGGTGACCCGCATCAGGGCCTCGTCCAGGTCGATCAGGCCCTGGTCGACCAGCTGGACGGCGATCCGGAAGGCGGCCGCGGCGGTGCGCTTGCCGACCCGGGTCTGGAGCATCCAGAGCTTGCCGCGCTCGATGGTGAACTCGATGTCGCAGAGGTCCCGGTAGTGGGTCTCGAGCGTCTGCATGATCGCCATCAGCTCGTCGTACGACTTCTTGTCGAGCTTCTCCAGCTCGGACAGCGGCAGGGTGTTGCGGATGCCCGCGACGACGTCCTCGCCCTGGGCGTTGGACAGGTAGTCGCCGTAGACGCCCTGGGCGCCGGTGGAGGGGTCGCGGGTGAAGGCGACGCCGGTGCCGGAGTCCTCGCCGAGGTTGCCGAACACCATGCTGCAGACGTTGACCGCGGTGCCCAGGTCGTTCGGGATGCGCTCCTGGCGGCGGTAGAGCCGGGCCCGGTCGCCGTTCCAGGAGTGGAAGACGGCGTGGATGGCGAGGTCCATCTGCTCGCGCGGGTCCTGCGGGAAGGCCCGGCCGGTCTCGCGCTCGACGATGCCCTTGAACACCTCGACCAGCTGCTTCAGGTCCGCGGCGTCGAGGTCGAGGTCGCTGGTGGTGCCCTTGGCGTGCTTGGCCTCGTCCAGTGCCTCCTCGAACAGCTCGCCGTCGACGCCCAGCACGGTCTTGCCGAACATCTGGACCAGGCGGCGGTAGGAGTCCCAGGCGAAGCGCTCGTTGCCGGACTGCGCGACCAGGCCGACCACCGAGGCGTCGGAGAGGCCGATGTTCAGGACGGTGTCCATCATGCCGGGCATGGAGAACTTGGCGCCCGAACGCACCGAGACGAGCAGCGGGTTGTCGGCCTGGCCGAGCTGCTTGCCCATCTCCTGCTCGAGCGCGTCCAGGTGGGCGCTGATCTCCTCGTGCAGCGAGGTGGGCTCGGTACCGGTCTCCAGGAAGACCTTGCAGGCCTCGGTGGTGATCGTGAACCCCGGAGGGACCGGAAGACCCAGGTTGGTCATCTCGGCCAGGTTCGCGCCCTTGCCGCCAAGAAGATCCTTGAGGTCCTTGTTTCCTTCAGTGAAGGAGTAAACAAACTTCTGCTGGGACGCCACGGGTCTGTCTCCTCGCGCACGGTTGCCCTGACGCCGGAGAACATACCCATTTCGAAGGCACTTCTGCGCCGCCAATAGGCCGTACGTGGCCAGGACCAGCAGGTAACCCGCTAGATCGAATGCATGGAATGGCATTCACCTCTGGAGGGGAAATCGTCCGGATGACGCTAGCAAGCGTTCAAGTCTTGAAGGCATGGAAACCGGAAGATCACATGTTCGGAACACACGGTAGCCACCGGCCGCCTGGCCTGACGGCCCGGCTTGATTTCCTGCACCCTCAGTGCCGATCCGCCGCCGCCCCCCTTCGGGAAGCGATCCGCCTTCGACTTGTTCATTTCGTCCTGTCGGACCCCTCGGGCGCGCAGGGTATGTGGCAAGCGTCACGGACACATCTCACCGATCGAGCGTAGGCCGACCCCGCCCATCGTCGCACTACGTCCAGAAACGTGCTCGCTCCGTGACATTCCAATGCCAAAAAGGAGCCCTCTTGTCCAGAGTGGCAAAGAGGGCTGGGACGGGGTGGCCATCGGCCCGAGAGGGCCGTCTTTGCCACCCCGTACAGATCATCCGCCAGAGGTGTCCGATTCGGCGTCTTCGCCCGGTCGGGCGCAGTCGTACGGATCGTCCAACCAGCCCTCCGGCAGAACCACGCGATTGTTGCCGCTGGTCCGCCCCCGCGGGCCGTCGGCACCGGCCGGCCAGCTCTGCGACTGCTCCACCAGGGCCAGGGTTTCGGCCAATTCGGCCAACGAGGACGAGTTCGCCAGCTTCACCCGCAGTTCCGAGCCCACCGAGAAGCCCTTGGTGTACCAGGCGACGTGCTTGCGGAAGTCGATCACGCCGCGGGCCTCGTCGCCCAGCCACTCACCGAGCAGCTGCGCGTGGCGGACCATCGCCCGCGCCACATCGGCGAAGGTCGGACGGGCGTAGTCCACCTCGCCCTGGAAGATCGCCACCAGGTCCCTGAACAGCCACGGCCGGCCCAGGCAGCCACGGCCCACCACCACACCGTCGCAGCCGGTCTCGCGCATCATCCGCACCGCGTCGTCCGCCGACCAGATGTCCCCGTTGCCGAGCACCGGGATCCCCGCCGGGACGGCCTCGCGCAGCCGGGCGATCGCCGACCAGTCGGCGGTACCGCCGTAGTGCTGGGCGGCGGTGCGTCCGTGCAGGGCGATCGCGGAGACACCCTCCTCGGCACCGATCCGGCCTGCGTCCAGATAGGTGAGGTGGTCGTCGTCGATGCCCTTGCGCATCTTCATGGTGACCGGCAGGTCGCCGGCGTTGGACACGGCCTCGCGGAGGATCTCGCGCAGCAGGTTGCGCTTGTACGGGAGCGCCGAACCGCCGCCCTTGCGGGTCACCTTGGGGACGGGGCAGCCGAAGTTGAGGTCGATGTGGTCGGCGAGGTTCTCGTCCGCGATCATCCGGGCCGCCTTGCCGACGGTCACCGGGTCCACGCCGTACAGCTGGATCGAGCGGGGCTTCTCGCTCGGGTCGAACTTGATCAGCTGCATGGTCTTGGCGTTGCGCTCGACCAGGGCCCGGGTGGTGATCATCTCCGACACGTAGAGGCCCTTGCCTCCGCTCTGCTCCCGGCAGAGGGTGCGGAACGGCGCGTTGGTGATGCCGGCCATCGGCGCCAGGACCACGGGCGGCCAGACCTGCATCGGGCCGACGGTCAGCGGCGCGAACTCGGCGCCGGCCGCGGTGGCGGTGCTGGTCGCGGCCGTGGCCGCGGTGCCGGTGAGGCCGGTGGTCGCGGCGCCGGTGGCGCCGGTCGCGGTGCTGGTGCCGGTCGTACCGGTGGCGCCGGTCGTGCCGGTCACGGTGCTCGGCTCGGTGGGTGCGGGCGGGACTGTCATGCGCGGCTGACCTCGGGGACGGCGATTCGGGGACTCTCCATTGTCCCCCACCCACCGCGCCCGCCCCGGGGGGCCACCGGCCGGGGCTCCCTACCGCCCCTGCCCCGGCCCTGCCCGGGCCCTTCACGACCGGTCCGGCCGGCCCTCACTCGCTGCCGTCGGCGTCACCGTCCCTCGCGAAGACCGCCACCGAACCGGAGCTGACCGAGATCCTCACCTTGTGCGGGCTGGAACGGTCGGCCAGCAACGGATCGATCCCGCCCCGGGGAGCCGAGCCGCCCTCGAAGTCGTAGCGGGATCCGCGCGGCAGGCCCAGGCTCACCGACCCCGAGGTGACACCGATGTCCACGGCCGAGGGCTCCGTGACGAAGCCCAGCTCCACCGAGCCCGAGGTCGCGGCGACGTCGGCCCTCGGGGAGGTGAGGCGCCGGCCTTGCACGGCGCCGGAGGTGGTGCGCAGGGTCAGCGGACCGGACACATCGGCCAACCGGACCGCCCCCGAGGTGGAGACCAGATCGATCGCACCCGTCACCCCGGCGATGTCGACGGAGCCGCTGGACTGCCGGCCGGTCACCGCGACCCCGGGCGGAACCTCCAGCTCGATCACCGCTCCGCAGCCGAGGTCGCTGACCGGCAGCACCTGGTTGCAGAACATCCGGACGTCGAGCTCGCCCTGGTCGAACAGCGCCGAGACCACCGGCATCCGCACCGTCCAGTTCAGGAACTGCCGGACCACCACCTGGCCCTCCTGCCCGGGCCTGATCCGGACGGTGGCCCGGCCGGTGTCCAGCCGCACCTTGGTCACCGCGATCCCGTAGGTCCGCTCCGAACGGGTCTGCTGCTGCACCGCCATCGCCCAGGTCTGCACGGCACCGACCAGCATCACCACGAGGAGCGCCAGAGTCCCGAGCACCCGCCAGGCCCATTGCCCGCCGCGGGCGGGCCCGGGTACCGGTGCCGTCGGACGGGCCGTCGTCGTCCCCCCGCCCCGGGCAGGGTCGGTGCCCGCCGTCGGACCGGCGTCCGGCGTCCTCATGCCACCTCCAGGAAGCGCAGCACCGCCATCACCCGGCGGTGACTGTCGTCGGCCTGCGGCAGGTCGAGCTTGGCGAAGATCGAGTTGATGTGCTTGGCCACCGCGCTGTCGCTGACCACCAGGGCACCGGCGATGGCCGCGTTCGACCGGCCCTCCGCCATCAGGGCGAGCACGTCCCGCTCGCGCGGTGTCAGCCGCTCCAACGGATCGCGGTGACGCCGCACCAACAGCTGGGCCACCACCTCCGGGTCCAGCGCCGTCCCGCCCTCGGCGACCCGCTGCAGGGCGTCCACGAACTCGTCGACATTGGCCACCCGCTGCTTGAGCAGGTAGCCGACCCCGCTGGTGTTGGTGGTCAGCAGGTCCGCGGCGTAGCGCTCCTCGACGAACTGGGAGAGCAGCAGCACCGCCACCTCCGGCCACTGCCGGCGGATCACCAGTGCGGCCCGCACCCCCTCGTCGGAGAAGCCGGGCGGCATCCGGACGTCCGCCACCACCACCTGCGGGCGGTGCTGCTCCACCGCGACGAGCAGTTCCTCGGCGTCCCCGACGGCGGCGGCCACCTCGTAGCCCACGGCCTCCAGGACCTTGACCAGGCCGACCCTGAGCAGGACCGAGTCCTCGGCGATCACAGCGCGCACGGCAACTCCACGGTAATGGTGGTGGGGCCCCCGACGGGGCTGAGCAGGGAGAGGGATCCGTCGACCGAGGCGGTACGTTGCCGCAGGCCGGTCAGGCCGGTGCCCCGGGCGGCGTCCGCGCCGCCCACGCCGTCGTCGCTGACGACCAGGAGCAGCCGGCCGCCGGCGGTCCGCACCGAGACGTCCACCCGGGAGGCCCGGGCGTGCTTGGCGACATTGGTCAGCGCCTCGGAGACGGTGAAGTAGGCGACGGCCTCGACCGTCGGCGCTATCCGCTCGGTCAGGTCGACGTCCAGCCGGACCGGCAGCGGGACCCTGGCCGCGATGCCGGAGAGCGCCGCGTCCAGCCCGCGGTCCTCCAGAACGGCCGGGTGCAGGCCGCGGACGAGGTCGCGCAGCTCGTCGATGGCCGCCTGGGCCTCCTCGTGCGCCTCGACTATCACCTGCATGGCCTCGGGCGGGACGTCCTTGAGGGTGCGGCGGGCCAGGCCGAGATTCATCGCCAGGGAGGTGAGCCGCTGCTGGGCCCCGTCGTGGAGGTCGCGCTCGATCCGGCGGCGCTCGGCGTCGACCGCGTCCACCAGGCCGGCCCGGCTCTCCACCACCTCCTCGATCCGGTGCTCCAGCACCGCCGTCCGGCCCGGGCCGAGCATGCGCACGGCGAGCGCCTCGTCCAGGCGGGCGAGCAGCCGGACCGCCCACGGC
>NZ_JZWY01000081.1:0-892 GCF_000966955.1 Streptomyces sp. NRRL S-495 | reverse complement strand
CCGCCGCCGATGAGGCCGGCCGCCACCCGGCCCCGCCCGCCCGCCGCCGCCCCGCTCCGGACCGACCCCCTGGACCCCACCGTGCCCACACCCCGCGCCGCCCGCCGCCGACCGGCCGCCGGACCTCGCCAACTGCACCCCGGAGCCTGGTGGTTGTGGGCACTCGGGCTGGGCGCGGCCGCCACCCGCACCACCAATCCGCTGGTCCTGCTGCTGCTGGCCGCCGTCGCCGGCTACGTCGTCGCCGCCCGGCGCGGTGACGCGCCCTGGTCGCGCTCCTACGGCGCGTTCCTGCGGCTCGGCCTCCTGGTGCTCGGCATCCGGCTGCTGTTCGCCGTCCTCCTCGGCTCGCCGGTCCCCGGCACCCACGTCCTGTTCACCCTCCCCGAAGTCCCCCTGCCCGCCTGGGCGCAGGGCGTCCGGATCGGCGGCCGGGTGACCGCCGAGGGGCTGCTCGCCGCGCTGTACGACGGGCTGCGGCTGGCCACCCTGCTGGTGTGCGTGGGCGCCGCCAACGCCCTCGCCAGCCCGGCCCGGCTGCTGCGCACGCTCCCCGGCGCGCTCTACGAGGCGGGCGTGGCCGTCGTGGTCGCGATGACCTTCGCGCCCAACCTGGTGGCCGACGTGCAGCGGCTGCGCGCCGCCCGGCGGCTGCGCGGCCGCACCGACCGGGGCGTGGCCGCCGTGCTCAGCGTCGGACTGCCCGTCCTGGAGGGCGCGTTGGAGCGCTCGGTGGCGCTGGCGGCGGCGATGGACACCCGCGGCTTCGGGCGCACCGCCGCCGTGCCGCGCCGGATCGCCCTGCTCACCGCCGGGCTGACCCTGGCCGGGCTGCTCGGCATCTGCCTGGCCGCGTACGGACTGCTGACGGCGGGGGGGGGCGGCGGGGGGG
>NZ_JZWY01000080.1:0-882 GCF_000966955.1 Streptomyces sp. NRRL S-495 | reverse complement strand
GGCGGGCGGCGCCGGCTGGGCGGCGCCGGTGCTGGTGATCGGCCTGGCCGCCGCCTTCGCCGGACTGCTGCTGGGCGGGCGGCGCTCGATCCGGACCCGCTACCGGCCGGATCCCTGGGCGCTGCCGGAGTGGCTCACCGCCGGGTCCGGGGTCGCGGTGGTGGCGGCGACGGCCTGGCTGGCCGCGCTGGACCCGCTCGCCTTCGCCCCCACCGTGGTGCCGCCGACCGCGCCGGTGCTGCCGGTCGCCGCGGCGGCCGCCGTCCTGCTCGGGCTGCTCCCCGCCTTCGTCACCCCGGTGCCGCCGAACACCACCGGCGCCACCTCCGGCAACTCCACCGGAAGCACCACCGGAAGCACCGCCGAAGCCACCGCCACCAAGGCCGCCGGCAAGGCCGCCACCACCGCCAGGACCCCGTCCGGGCCCGGGAGGACTCCGTGATCACCTTCGAACAGGTCGGCGTCCAGTACGCCGACGCCGAGGCGCCCACGATCGACGGCGTCGATCTGACCGTCCCCGAGGGCGAACTCTGCCTGCTCGTCGGCCCGTCGGGCTCCGGCAAGTCGACCCTGCTGGGCACGGTGAGCGGCCTCGTCCCGCACTTCACCGGCGGCGTGCTGCACGGCCGGGTCACCGTCGACGGGCGGGACACCCGGGACCACCGGCCGCGCGAACTCGCCGACCTGGTCGGCACGGTGGGCCAGGACCCGAGGGCGCACTTCGTCACCGACACGGTCGAGGACGAACTCGCCTACGGCATGGAGTCGCTGGGCCTGCCGCCGGACGTGATGCGGCGCCGGGTCGAGGAGACCCTCGACCTCCTCGGCCTGGCCGAACTGCGGCAGCGGGCACTCGGCTCGCTCTCCGGCGGCCAGCAGCAG